>JAEZKW010000269.1 GCA_023415375.1 Bacillota bacterium | reverse complement strand
CCGGGATCTTTCCCTACAACTACAAAATCAGTATTCTTACTTACCGTTGAGGTCGCTTTTCCGCCATGTAAGCGAATGACTTCTTCAACTTCACTCCGGCCATAGTTTTCCAGGGTTCCTGTTACTACAATCGTTTTGCCGGCTAGCGTTTGGGCTATCGCTTGATTATTAGCCGACTCTTTGGTGTTGAGTCCTACTTTGATTAATTTATTAACTAGTTCACGGTTGTGAGGTTCTTTAAAGTACTCAACAATGCTGGCAGCAATTTTGGGACCAATCGTTGCAATGGCGGTAAGTTCCTCGTAACTTGCATTTATTAAATTCTCTAGCGTTTCATATTTGCCAGCCAATTCACGTGCTGCTCCCGCTCCGACATGACGGATTCCTAATCCAAAAAGAAGACGACTTAATTCATTTTCTTTGGACTGGGCGATAGCAGTTAAAAGATTAGAGGCAGATTTGGCTCCAAAGCGCTCCAACTTCACCAAATCCTCGTACTTAAGTTGATAAAGATCGGCCACATCATGGAGAAGTCCGGCTTCAATGAACTGAATAACGATCGCCTCTCCCAACCCTTGAATATCCATTGCATCACGGGAAACAAAATGGATAATTCCTTCCCGCAGCTGGGCCGGACAGGTTGCTCCGATACAGCGGGCAACAGCTTCCCCCGGTTCACGGTAAACCTCAGCCCCACAGTCAGGACATTTTTCGGGCATTAAAAAAATACGCTCCCCGCCCGTCCGTTTTTCCGGCAACGACCGGACCACTTCCGGTATCACATCTCCGGCTTTTTGGATGATGACTTGATCTCCGATTCTAATGTCTTTTTGACGGATGTTATCTTCGTTATGCAAAGTTGCACGACTGATCGTAGAGCCGGCTACTTTAACCGGTTCCAACACCGCCGTCGGGGTGACCGCCCCAGTTCGCCCCACATTGACAATAATATCCAGCACTTTCGTCTCCACCTGTTGCGCCGGAAACTTGTAGGCAATTTTTGAGCGGGGCGCCTTGGCCGTAAAACCCAATCCGGACTGCTCCCTCAAAGAGTTGACTTTAATCACGATGCCATCAATTTCATAAGCCAGCTCTTCGCGGTGCAAGGTCCAATATTCACAGAACTCGATAACCTTCTCAATCCCCTTACAAAGTTTGGGATGAGGGTTGACTTTTAACTTCAAATCTTTCATGCATTGAAAGCCATCCCATTGGGTAGCGACCTCCCGGCCTTCAATATATAAAATGTCGTAAAAAAAAGCATCCAACGGCCGACTCGCACTGACTTTGGGATCAAGCTGCCGGAGGGAACCAGCTGCAATATTTCTGGGATTGGCAAATAAAGCTTCGCTTAACCGCTCACGTTCCCGGTTCAATCTTTCAAAATCGGCTTTTTTAATATAAACTTCGCCCCGAACTCCCAAATTGATTTGGCCTCCATTTGTGAGCCGGAGCGGGATCGATTTAATCGTCTTGACATTAGCAGTTACATCCTCACCGATGCTCCCGTCGCCTCTGGTCGCCGCCTGGACCAATAAGCCATTTTCATAGGTGAGGGCCACTGTCAAACCGTCAATTTTAAGTTCAGCCACATATTCAATATCAGAATCAGTATTCAAGCTCTTCTTTGTTCTTTGGTCAAACGCTCTTAATTCTTCAGCATTAAAAGCATTATCCAGACTCAACAAAGGGACTTGGTGCTTTACCGAGTCAAACATCGTGAGCGGTTTACCGCCTACCCGCTGGCTAGGGGAATCCGCCGATTGCAACTGCGGATATTCATTTTCAAGACTAATGAGTTCCCGCATCAATTGGTCATATTGGTAATCAGGAATTTCAGGCTTATCCTCTACATAATACAAATAATTATGGTGTTCAATTTCTTTTTTCAGCTGTTCGAAACGGGATTGAATTTCTTCAGGAACTCCCATATTGACCTCCGGTGTGATAAGATGTAAGTAAAATAGCAAGTAGTTATTGGTTATTAGCGGATAATTAAAAAAATGCACAATGTTTTAACTTCTGTCTTTTAAGATGGTTCGATTTTAGCAATTATTTATACATTCCTGATTAAAAATCCTGCCATTCAGGTGGTTTTGCAGAGACCATTTCTACAAGGCAATTGTATGTAAAATAAAACAGTCTATAGGCCTCATCCTGCGCCTTCTAAAAGGACGTGTCCTTTCTAAAGATGTTAATTCGAAGAAAAATTTATGTGGAGAGGTCTAGTTAGTGTAAATGGTTTCGATTTTTTCTATACTGTGTAAAGACGGCGGATGTTGAAGAGTAAAGAGTCTTTTCTAGGCAATGAAAAGGCTGTCCCAAAAGTAAATTAGCGCACGGCGCGTTCGATAAGGATATACCCTTTTGTTTAAACTATGATGCTATTGTATATCTTATTGATTTTAAATACTTTTTAGACAGCCTCAATATTTTTTCAATTTATGCCTTTAACCTTGATATAGGGGATTAAAATGTTATCGGAGCACATTTAGCCGGGTTTAGCCGAAATCGCATGACTTGATTGATCAAAGCGTCCACCACCAGGCTCTGTTCAAGGACTTCCGGCGAAGAGATACCGTATTTTTCCGACAAACTGTACATTTTCTTTTTTTGGTACTCAATTTGAATTTTTAAAATTTCTTCGTCAAAGTATCGCATGGATATTAGAATACTATTTTTGTAATATTTAGTCAATCTTTTCCATTTAATTGACCGATCAAAAAGAAAACATTCTGCCCTTGCTTTTGCATAAAGGGATTCGTTTTTTACATTAATTTAAGATTCGTTTTCTTATGTTCTAAATCCCCAAAAAAAACTAGCCCAAGCCGAGCTAGTTGCAATCGATTACCCCTAACCATGTATCCAAGTTTCCAGGATTAAGTAGCAATCATTAAGATTCTTCCCCGAAAACCACATTTTCTATAAAACAATTTAGCCCCGCCCTGCCACATATCTGTGGCGACTTCCAAACCACGACAATGTCTCTCTGTGGTCTGTTTTCTTACAAACCCAACCAGTGCCTTCCCGACACCTCGTCCGCGGAATTCTTCCGTGACCACCAACTCTTGAATACTAGCAACTTGTCCACAATGATGAAATACATCAAAATAGTATAACGTAACAAAACCGATAACCCGATTATGGACTGTGGTCACAAATGCTTCCCGTTCATCTGAATTCATAAAACTCTGAAAGATCCTTGCAAAATCATTCTCGCTCCGATACTGGACCGTACTAACCAGTTGGCGATACAGACGATATACATCTTTGTAGTCTTCTCTAGCGACTGGACGAATTTGTAAACCGATTGGTGTTAAGCTCATGCGCTTTCACCTCCTTTTTTTGATTTTAAAAGTGGGCGGGACACCCACTACCAAATGTATTTATATATAGTATCGTATTTCGTCAGAATTCTTTATCCTAATATATTACAACTTTTAATGATTTTTATTACTTCTTCCAACCCTATAGGTTAAAGTATCTTAATGCAATGATAAATGAAATATTACTAGGAATATCCCCAAGAAATATAAGGCAATATCTGTTACCTACCGGATACGTGTTAAAAATAACAAAAAGGGCCATACTAGGTCCTTTTTGTGGAAGACTTGTTTCATATATTCAATCCCGCATTATGTTTCTTATTTACTAACTGGCAATGCCGATAAAGCTTGCACTGTTCTTTCCAATTGATTATTATAATTTTCAATTTCATCCCAGTTATTGGCAATCACTAATGTAAACACCCTGCCCGGATATATCTTACTATCCTCAAAAAACCTTAACGGGAGGGTTCCTGCGCTATAAACAATGATACCCCCTTTTCTCTCCGGATCATATAGAAGTTGTTCTTTCTGAAGCAGCCTACATAAATCGACATAACTCAAAGGTAAACTGGTCATTATCCGAAAATAGCGCGACAATATTTTGAGGTTTTCTCCCAGCGTATAATTGATAAATGAAATATACGTCGATAGAGTAAATCTGCCGTTGATTTCTATGATTGGAATAATGGTATCATCTGTGGCGATAATTGAGTCAACTCCGGCAATTCCGGTATACCCGATTTCAAATAAAACTTGGCCGATTCTTTCCCCAAATCGTTGATAAGATTTAATCACATCTTCACTCAGCTTAGGTGGCGCTATCGATCCAATATAAACACTATCTTTAAGTAATTGTTGCTTGATAGAAAAAACCGATATGGAACCTGAAGGTGCTATATAAAGCTGGTAATTTAAATCAGCTTTCTTTTCGTACCATCCCTCAACTAACCATTTCCTATCAGGGTTACTTTTAATCAGCCGGGAGAACAATCGCAAACGTGATTCCAGGCTATCTTCATTATCAATAATGTACAAACCTTTGCCCGATGCCCCAAATGGTTCCTTAATAATTACTTTTTCATAAAAAGGCGGCTTGATTCTCAAATGATAAAATTCATTACGGATCTCCTCCACAGTACTGCACACTCTACCTTGACAGACCGGTAAACCCAACTTTTCGGCAATCTGCCTGTTAAATATCTTGTCATTGATCTGGGCTGCCACGCTTGAAGTAGGCCCGGCAATTGTTAAGTTACATTTGGCGGCTATCTTTTCTTCAAGGAAAGTAACCGCATAAGGCAGAAAATAGACCTCATTATTCTTGCTTGCCGTATGTTTTAATTCTTGTAATAATCGTTCATCACTTAACACCAGTTCGGAAATTGGTGTAAAAAGATCACGGTTCGTAGGTACTAAAATATTGGGAATTGAAAACCCCAATTTCGAAAGAAATTCTAAATAATAGGGGTCCGGAGGTTCACGTAAAATTAATATGTCTTGGGGCCGACAAACCAATAGGTTAATTTCTTCCACCCGATTCACCACAGCATCTTCCGCTTGGTTGGTAATCCCTCCGCTTACGTTGTGCCAATATTTTTCGGCGCCTATATTACAAAGCCAAATAATAATACCTTTTTCCCGCTTGGTGGTCAGATAGTGAATGAGATTAAAATCATTATTCATGAGCGCTCTTCATAAGAAAGGCTTTTGAATAAGCTTTTTTGCTTTGCTAAAAAGTCTTCCTTTTCTCCTCTCTCACGGATGACTTTCACTTCTCCTTGATAGTAAAACAATTCCGCTGGCATAAAATGACTTAGAAATAAACTCGGACTATTGGTTAACCCATAAGAACCTGATTTTTCTATTACAATAACATCGCCAGGTTCCGCTTTTGGGAGCAATACTTTCTGACTCAGAATATCCGTAGGAGTGCATAAAGGACCCGCAATGTTCGTTTCCTCCAAATCATCCGTTTTCCCTAAAACATACATCGGAAAGTTATTTCGTACAAATCGTCCTAAAAATGCGGAATTGGCATGATGATGGGAGCCTCCATCGCATATTAAATAATTATTGCCTTTACATGATTTCTTATATAAAACCTTTGTAAGGTATAACCCCGATTCGGTAGTCAAAAATCGGCCACTTTCGATAATTATTCTGGTTCCCAGGAGATGCTCCCGGTATTTCTCCCATACTCTAGAGATTCCCTGTTGCAACTCATCCAGATGCAAAGGCTTTTCCTCTGGAAAATAGGGAATACCAAACCCGCCACCCAAGTCTAAAAACTGCAATTTTAGATTGTGCTGCTCTTGAAATTCCAATGCCATTTTGATTATTTCTTGAGCATTGCTGACAATGCTGTTCGCATCTAATATCTGCGTTCCCGAATATACTTGAAATCCCATGACATTTATGTTTGGTAGAGTTTTTAATGTCTTTAAGACTTCACTAACTTGGGATTGATCGATCCCAAATTGGGTCGGTACACCGGTCATTTTTACCCGCGCATTGGAAACATCAAAACTAGGATTGATTCTCAATGATATATTGATTTGCTTGGATTTTACGGCGGCTATTTTATGTATTAATTGTGCTTCTTTCAGTGATTCGCAATTAATCGTATAAATTTTATTGTCAATGGCGTACTCTAATTCTTCCTCAGTTTTTCCCGGACCACTGAATATAATTTTATCAGCTGTAAAACCGGCATTTAAAGCAATATATAACTCTCCTGAAGAGGCGACCTCGCACCCACTGCCCAACTGTTCAAATAATTGACAAATGCCTAGCAGCGGGTTTGTTTTTATCGAATAGAATATTTCAAAATTTTCTGGAAAAACCCGTTTTAAACTTTGATATTGTGATACGATAAAGTCTCCGTCATAAAGATATAATGGTGTACCATAGTCATTAACAATTTGATTCATTAACTCTGTCTTCATGGGTTTACTCCTTATTACCAACCGAGACGTTTAGCTTTTTTTCGATAATTTTGGATAATTTATTGATAGAATTCAAATTATCAAGTAATAACTCATCATCACAAAAGTTTATACCGAATTCTTCTTCGATGTTCACAACAAGCTCCATGCAGTTCAATGAATCTATTCCTATTAATATTAGCGGCTCATCGCCTTTCATTATATTTATCTTGATGGGATCGATTCTTAAAACCAAAGCGATACAATTGTTAATTCTTTCTCTGATATTCATCTTTTACCCCCATTAAGATTAATGATTTTAATGCGTCCTTCCACATGAGCATTTAAGACCTTTTTTTGTTTTACATAATTTGCGAAAACGTCTTTAATGAGCAAACCCGTATTCCAGAGTAATTTTGATTTTTTTATGGCCTGATGGTCATCACCGCCTTGGAAAAGGAAATCATTGGTAGCCACAGTATAAAGCATATCGTCGGCTATCTCCTTATCACCGCGGAAAACCCTTATTAATCTTTGACCGCTTGGTTTGGAGGCATCAAATTCATATTTTAAACCTGACACCTGTAAGAAACCACCGTTCCATTCAGAAGGATATTTTTCAAGACCATGTTCCAATGCTTCCTTAATACCTTTGCCCGTCATCTCCACCTTAATGACGAAATTTACAAAAGGAAACGCCTCATTTATCTTATATAAAGTTAAGTCCCCTTTTGGAATATTCGTTCGTATCCCACCGCCGTTTTGTAGCGCCATATCCGCGCCGGTAGCCTCCTTCATAGCATCGGTAAGGGCATTACCGAAATTTACCTCCTCAAACCTAGCCCTGTTTAGATCGGTTAAGTCAGTATTCGTCATACCAACCTTAATGTTTAATTGTTCAAAGATCTTGCGATGATAACTATCTGCGATCGCCGCTATTTCTTGATCCTGATCTTTTTTATTAGCGGAGCTTAATAATTGGCCGTTTATGTAAATAACCTTCTTGTTCTTAAAAACGATATCAATTTTTCCCAGTTTTCTTAAAATAACTCCGGAAGATGTTAAATATGTATTACCGACTCTTTCAAACCTGATTTCCTCGTGATCATGTCCGGCGATGATTAAGCCGATATCCGGAAAGTACTTGGCAATATTTCTTAACGCATCGTTATGTTCATGTGCCAGTAATATAACAAAATCACTTTTCCCTTTAAGTTCAGGTAATATATCTTTTAATGTCTCGATATCTTTTCTTATTGTTAGGCCCTTAACATATTCCGGTTTGGTTCGGGTTAAGGTATCCTCCGTTGAAATACCGATCACCGCTATTTTTATATCATTTACATTTAAAATAGTATATGGCTTAAATATCCTTTGATCGCCTCTGTTCAAATTGGCCGATAAAATGTGAAATCTTGCTTTTTTAATGACCTTCAAAGTCTGCTCGAAACCGAAATCAAATTCATGATTACCAATCGTCATCACCGAGTAATTCATTTTATTCATGATATCAATCAACGGTAAACCGGCATTTAGATCAGCTTCATTGCTGCCATAAAAAGTATCCCCGGCATCCAATAATATAGGATGACTATCGTGATCTGAGTTCTTATCCATTAATCGTTTTACAATCGCCATACCCATTGTTTTATTTGCTTGATCGAGCATAATATGACCATGAATATCATTTGTATAGAAAATTGTAATATGTTTGTAGTGTTCTTTATCGATCTGCGATAAAACGATATGAATATTCGGTGTGGCAAAGTACATTATTAAAATTAAAATTACAATGATAGACATTAACTTAAAAATGAATGATTTTTTCATTTTTCAGTGCTTCCTTCCTGATTAATTACCGGTACTATTGTAATTTTTAATCCCTAGACGCCACACAAAGTATACCGCCAGAAACAACGTAATACCTATAAAAATACACCCATAAGCATAGAGATTACTTACCAACACACCATCATTTTTTGCCAAAATATACTTTGCCGGAAAATAATTTACAAAAGCAAACGGTAGAATAAAGCTTAATACATATCGCATGATTGGGGGATATATATTGACCGGATAAATGCTTAATGCCCGGATATTAAAAAACATCAAAAATTTTACATTGCCGGTTTTCACGGTCCAAAACGAAAATAAACTGCCTAAAAACAAAAGCGCTGTTTGGATAAGCATTCCACCAACGAGTGCGATGCCTAAAAACAAGATCTTTAAGAAATTCCATTCCATGCCTACCAAATTTGCTGAGTATCGAAACAAAATGAAACCTAACAAAAAATAGGAACATGTTGTAAGCAAATCAACCCTGGCTACAATTGCTTGAAAAAATATACTTAAAGGAGTTACCAGATATCTATCAAAGGTGCCTTGTTCAATGTTATATTCAACATCTCTGACACCAGCAAAAAATAACATGCCTAAACCATAGGATATATATAATAAACTGTATAAAAATAAGAGTTCTCCCATTTCCCAGCCGCCAATATTGTAAAAACGATATGTAATAAAATAAATAGCAGCTACCGCCACAGAATCTCTGGCTAATGAACCCATTAATATAAAAAACGTATCATTGTAATACAAATGAATTTTCGCCGAATTCAGAAAGTATCTGCAGTAGATTTTGGTTATTCGTTTGATAACGTAAAAAAATTCCATCTTTTTTTAGCCGCCTTGTACCACAATTCTTTTAACAGAACGATTCCAGATCAAATGACCTACTATGACAAAAAATACAATCCAGATAATTTGGATCCATATCCCGTTAATGATCTCCTTGAACGGAATAATTCCTAAATAAATTGATAACGGAAAATAATATATTGTCTGGAACGGTAAATACTTTAATATTTCAGCGATCCCCTCCGGCATGAACCATAGCGGGATCAAGGCCCCGGATAAAACTGCGATGAGAGCGTTTTTAAATGTAACAATCCCCCAGGAGGTCATGTTTTCTACCGAAAAGGTCCAGAAAATAAAATTAAAATTATATAGGACCAGATAGCCTAAAATTACACTAAAACAATAATAAATCAGATTGGCAAAAGAAAAGGGAGCTGCAATATTCAAAAATAATTTCGCAATGATGAGCGATGGAACAAACAGCATCATCAAATTGAAGATTGACTTACCTAGAATACTAAAAAAAATGTATAATCGAAAACTCATCGGTTTTAATAGGAAATGTATAATTGAACCATCCCACATTTTTCTTTCAATGATAAATTCATCCATAATGAAAACCGTTTGAAAAATAATACTTAATACGATATATGTAATCATCATCCGGTGTTGAATACTGTTTTCCATGTTCTGAGTTTTATAAAGGCTTTTCCATAAGATCACGTTCACCAATACTGCAAAAACAATATTGACTATCCCGGCAAAATAGTCAAGCCGGTAGGCGGTGCCATTCCTAAAACCTACATAGATAAACTTTAAATATTTATTTAATTTTTTCATTAAGACACCCTTAATTCGGGAATAGCTACTCTGGCATTTTCTTGATAGATCTTTCGAATGACATCTTCGATTTCCACTTCACTGATTAAAATGTCTTTGATATTATAGTTTTCAAAAAGGAAATTCACGGTTTGTTTTATCTTATTGGGATCATCCGCTACCTTAAATGTCTTTTTATTCTCCGGCCCATCAAATATCTTAATGTCTTCCACCGCAGCAATGCTTTCGATATATTTATCAAATTCAACCGTGATTAACTTTTCCGGAGTAAAAATTCTTCGAATGTCTGTGAGATTGCCGTTGTATATTATTTTGCCCCGGTCGATGATGATCAAGCGATTACAAGTTTTTTCAATATCATCCATATCATGAGTGGTGAATAACACCGTAGTCCCTTTTTCTTTATTTAACTGTTTGATAAACAAACGGATGTTTTCTTTGGCGATAACATCAAGACCAATAGTCGGTTCATCAAAATAAATTATCTCAGGGTCATGCAACAACGAAGCACAAATATCCGCTTTCATCCTTTGGCCCAAGCTCAATTGCCGCACCGGACGGTTGATGAATTCATTCAGATTTAGCAGGTCTGATAATAATTGAAAATTTTTCTGGTATTTTTCCTTCGGGATATCATATATATCTTTCATAAGATCAAAAGATTCAATTACCGGCAAATCCCATAACAGTTGAGTCTTTTGACCAAAAACCACTCCAATATTGCGGGCCACTTTTTTGCGATTTTTTGACGGATTTAGCCCGTTTATCTTTACTTCACCGGATGTTGGTGTCAGAATGCCGCACAACATTTTTACGGTAGTCGATTTTCCAGCTCCATTGGGGCCGATAAATCCAACCATTTCTCCTTTTTTGATCGCAAAATCAATACCGTTTACCGCGCGAATCATTTTGTAATCATGGTCTATCAGGTTGCGCAACGTACTAAAGAATCCTTGTTTTCTCTCATGTACTTTAAATTCTTTCACTAAATCATGAACTTGAATCATCATTTAAACCTCCAATAACCCAACTCGGATGAGCCTGCAATCAATGATGTAAACTGATGGGAGACGTCAATACTCAAGTAATTAACCATTTACTGTCCGATGGTTCATAAATCCGTCAGATTTTATTTTGGCATCGATAAACCTGTTAATATTTTCGCACTGTGCTTCAGTTATTTTTAAAACCCGCTGGGTATCAAATAACCTTGTGAAAAAGTCATATTCCCACTTGGAAGGTTCTTTATTTTCAATACCGTATTCGTCAAGGTAACTCAGGTCGGCCGGTTTCAGATTATCCAAAACATACGCTGGTATTAATTCGCCAAACATCATCTCAATATAATGGAAATTGTAATAGACAATCTTTTCAACTCCATATCCTTTAACCCGTTCTATTAATTTATCCCAATCAATCTTCTGGTAGAATTTATGGATATACATAAATAAATCAGCGAACTTATAAATCTTTAAATCTCTTAAATCACTAATCCACATCATTAAAGTAGCTTCTTTATAAAGATGACTACTGAGCTGGATAATATTATCAATATAATCAAGCATATAACCTTTGGTATTATTTATTTCAATAGGTGTTGCCCTCTCAACCAAATCTTGTGTTGGAATTTTATATGGGCAATTGCCTTTCCAAAGGATATCATGGTTTATATCGGCTTGAATTAATTTGGCAAACGAATTTTCGCCCAATTTCTGGAACTCCTGAAGTTCATGTGATGCCAGTTGTTGAAGCATCTTTTCTTTTCTGGTCGCTTCAATGATCACTCCTTTTTCCTCATCATAGTGGCCTTGAATATAGCCTATTCCTTCCAGGGCTTTTGTTACTAGCACCACATCTTCAATTTGGATTAACATATCGAGATCATTGAATATTCTACATTCAATCGCCGGATAAACCATACTTGCCAGTAAATTTCCCTTTAATATCGGTACAATAAGGTGATATTTCGTGAATTGTTCCAGGATTTCCGACAGTTTCTGTAAGTAGTATCTATTTCTTTCTTCATACACATGCCACTGTGAATCCATAAGCCGTTGTAACTCTTTTTCAATATTCCCCAGCAGGTTCAATTTCTTTACGTTAAAATAAAACATATTTAGCGTTCGATGAGTCACGAGTTGAAAGAGTACTTCCGGCCAATTAAGTTGGCCATCTAAAATTTCTTTAAACTTTTTTTCTTTTGCCTCATCTAGCTCTATCGATCCTAAAAGGACCAATTGCCATTCCAGTTTTAACTCTTCCTTTTTCATTGTTAACCCTCACTTTATTCATTAGTATTTTTTTAAGTTCATTTTTATTAATTTTGCCAAAATCCGTTTTCGGAATTTCGTTTAAAATATATACCGCTTTAGGGATTTTACGCTCCTCAAGATTAGCCCGGCACCATTTCAATACTTCAGGTACACCTATTGAACTATCGACTAAACTTACAAAAGCTACAATCTTACTACCAAGTATTTCATCATCTATTCCCAAAACCACCGCTTCTTTGATCCGAGAATTTCGCAATAAAACTTCTTCTATTTCAATCGGGAATACGTTGTTACCACCCTGAATAATTAAATCATCACTTCTTCCATTCACATAAAGCAAGCCATATTCATCTTTATAACCAAGATCTCTCGTCCTTAGGCCTATTGGGGTTAACGCTTCCGCGGTTAGTTGTTCGCGTTGATAATAACCTCCCATAACATAATCGCTAATCACATAGATTTCTCCGACTTCATTGACACCGGCTTCTTTACCGTCCTCCCGGTAGACCTTGACCTCACAACCTTTGATTGCTCTGCCCGATGATCCCGGACATTTCAAGATGTCATCAGGATTGCTGAAAGTAATTCTAGTTGAAGCTTCAGTCATACCATAGGTGCAATAGAATTTAACATTGGGTAATTTATTCATTGCAACATTTACCATACTCTTAGAGGAAGCCATACCGCCAAAAATAATCCGTTTTAGCGAACTTAAATCGTAATTCATCAATTGGGGATATTCAACAAGCATTGATAACATGGTATTGATTAACAAAGTAGTCGTTACTTTAAAAGATTGGATCGTCTTTAGGAAAATCGTGGGATGAAATAAATCATTCGATATAACCAAACAACCGCCGGAACAGATTGTCATCAAAATATCTCCCGCTATGGGACCTGCTTGGGTAAAAGATCGGGTTACAAAGAATACATCCTGGTTGTTCATTTTAAGATAATCAGCAACTGCTAGTGCATTACCGGCAATCGCTTGATTTCTAATTAATACCCCTTTGGGCTGGGATGTAGATCCTGATGTAAAACAAATACCAAAGATATCATCATGGATATCAATTAATTTCTTTCCGTTTTGGTGCGATCCTAAAAATCGCAGCTCCTGATTCTGTAATAAAACCATACCTACATTTAATTTTTCTTTTACCTTTAGTATTTCCGTTAACCCATTATTATCAGTAATTATGATTTCAACATCAGAGTAATTCACTCTCTCATATAGCGATTCTCCTTTAAGTTGATATGATAGAGGCACTACAATTTTTTTATTCTTATTTAAAGCTAAAAGAAATGTGATAAATTCAATTGAATTCGGCAAATAGACACCAAAGACCCTAGAATCAAATTGTTGTAGAGTATCGGAAATGCTTTGTACTTTATTAAAAACCTGCTGATATGTATATTCCAGATGATTATGTTTGATCATAGGATGATTAGGATATTTCTCACAGGTTATCGCAAATAAACCCCATGGAGTGCTCAATTTTGGTTCCATTTAGCCGCCCCCTCAACCAAAATTCGCTAAATATGCATCTAACTTATTTGTAAACATTGTTTCAACTTCTCTTATCTTCATTAATTGCGATGCAATGGAATCAATGATACTCAAATTTTTATTTATGGCCAGTTTGTAGCATAGATTCGCGGAGATTTCCCAATTTTTTACGCTCTCATAAAGATAGACCGAAAGATCCGTTATTAATTCTTGGGGTATTAGTTCATTATTTTCTGCAATAAACAAATTAAACCGCTTCCTACTTCTGGACATCTTCTTAAACGCCTCATTAAAATATGTTTTGAATAGAAATAGATTTTTGTCACTTAATCCTTCTGCTTTTTTTAAAAGGATATCTTTGATAAAAAGGTCCATCATCTCTAATCCGCATTGATTGCCCAGTATCTCGATTTGACCCTTTAGTCTGAGACAACTCTCCTTTAAAATTGCGAAAACATCATCCCTGGAGATTTGAAAATCACTTCCGATAATGACCTCGGTCCATAGATTTGATATGGCTCTAAAGTATTCACCTATTAAAGGATTGCTTACGGGAACATCCACGCAACGAGCCAGTTTTATTTCGTCAATCGGTAATTTCCCTTCAAAGTCACAACTGGCATGACGAAACTTATCAAAAAGCTCAAAACAACCCTCCATCTCATCATAGCCTGTAATGACAATGTAATGGAACCCATGCTCTTTTCCAAATGCTCGATGGTAAGACATGTAATATAAATCAATCGCAATGATTACCGGAGTATCCGCATCAATTAACTCTTTTAATCGTAAATACGCATCATCCGAATCATTTTCCGTATAAAACAGGATGTTAATTTTTTTATCATGTAAACTGGTGATATTTTCATGATAGTCAACCGGATATTGTTTTGGTTTATGTTGATAGATAAAATGGAGTTGGGT
Organism: Bacillota bacterium; assembly: GCA_023415375.1. Taxonomy (GTDB): domain Bacteria; phylum Bacillota; class UBA4882; order UBA8346; family UBA8346; genus UBA8346. The sequence goes on along the minus strand of JAEZKW010000269.1, from coordinate 21,069 downwards.
ATTCAACATGTCTTCTGTCACTAACAAGAGATCATTGTATTGATAAAAATAACTATTTCCGATATACCCTTTTTCCCTGTCATATAAAAATGATAAGTAATCCACCAGTACTAGATTCGGATTGATTTTTCGACGTAATAATTCTGCTGACAAGGCATTTAAAAAACAATCACTTACATGAGGTTCAAAGTATTTAGGAACATTCGGTATAAAATGTCTGTTCATAGAATTACCTCACACAACATTCTCAATAATTCCATTAAGCCGGTTATTAATAAATCCTGAAATTTTCCTAATCGTAGAGAAATCATCATAGGTTAATAACTGATCATCGATAGTGATAGAGAATACACATTCCAGTTCGCATAGAATTTCTACCAAAACAATTGAATCGATTCCATAATTTTCTCTCAAATCAGAATCCAATGAAAGCTTGTCCTCATTAAATTGACAATGTGGTGTAATTAAATCACAAACCTTTTTTTCAATTGTTGGCTTGTCCAAGACAGAATTCCCCCTTATGATCGAGTAAGTAATTTTCCATAAAACCTTCCAGGACCCCGAATGAGTTAATGATAATTTCATCAAAATGAAATGTTCTCATGATCGTTAATAGAATAGTTATCCCAGCTACGATAACATCTGCTCTTTTAGGGTCCAACCCAGGAATTTTTCCTCTCTGATCAATATTTTGTTTGATTAAGCTGTTGTAGATCGATTCAATGTCAGTTCGATAAATAACTTTCCCGTGCACCGTATTTTCCGACCTATAATCTCCTTTCATTAACATCGTTCCAACTGATTTAATCGTTCCACCGACACCCAGCAATTTCGGGCATTTTGGCAAATCTTTATTTGGTAAATTTTTTATGTCACCTACAGAACTCAGGTTAAATTTACTAAGTTTGTTATTAATATAATGAGTCATGCTATCGAGTTCTTCCGGTATAACTGGATCAGTATGAATAAACATCTCAGTTAATCGTACTGCACCAACATCAATACTATATTTACGAATTAGTAAATCTTTGTTTCCATACGTAATCTCGGTACTACCCCCACCAATATCAACAGTACAGTAGACTCCATCATCCTTTATTAGATTAAAGCTTGCTTTGTATGTATAATGTGCTTCCTGTTCTCCGCTGATTACATTGATTTCTATCCCTAATAATTCTTGTGCCATTTTTATGAATTGTTGACTGTTATTTGCGTCTCGCAATACACTCGTTGCCAAAACTGAAACTAGTTTGGCACCTTTATTTTTTATGATATCCATATAATTACGGATTAATTGTAAATTTCTTTCCATTGCATCGCCGGATATGCAATTCCATTGATACATATTTTGACTCAAACGGCTTACTGTACTTTGTTTCTCAATGATCCTCAATTCATCACTAAACGTATCCAATTCACCGATTGCATATTTAATTGAATTTGTCCCGATTTCTATAACTGCCAACCGCATCATAATTTCTTCCTTTACTTATTTGATTGATTTCTCGAACAAACCGCAACTTCTTCATCAGGCCTTTTATTTAAATTAATGAAAGGCATTCTTTTACGTTTTAGGCTCATATAAAATTCGATCAATTGGCTGATATCGCACCAACGATTCACGATAAAAACGTTCGTATTCCCTAGCAGGTTTGGATCGTTAAGTAATTTTGTATATTGAAACTGCATTTTTCTTAAATAGTATAGATCTTTATTTTTTAAAACTTTATTTTGTAAGATTCTTTGATTGGTATGAAAAAGTGGTTTTCCCCTCATCTTGATTCGAAAATAACATACCTCAAGATCAGTATCATTAAACAATAGAATATCTGGCTTCAAGATGTACCGGCTAATCAACCGGCCCATGAATCGATTGGATCGATTCATGGCATCACGGGTTAATCCTGTGTAAACGTAGCGATCGGCAATGATAATATATCCCTTTTTCAGTAATGGTAATATCTTTCGAAAATAATCATTTAAAAAACCGACCCATTGTAATAGGCTATAGATATTTGATGATAGGATATTCAATTGATATAGTTTATTAATTATGTTACGGATCAATGGATTCGAATTCCACTCAACGATAGTTATTTTTTCATTTTGAGCGGCAATCTGCTCGTATAATTGGCTTACAATCTTACTCTTTCCCGAGCCGCTTATACCCTCACAGGCAATTAACATTCCCCTTTTGTGGTTTAAATGATATTTTTTCATTGTCATGCCACTGAATTCACTCATTCTCCGTCTCAGAGAGTAAGTGTTTACTCTTTTCCCTAAAAGAATGATAGGTTCCGTGATGATAAACAACCGCATCACTATAAAAAAGACCGTTTGAGTCATAGGACTTTAAAAAATTAATGATCTCCTCCTCTACGTCATCGTTATTATATATAACCAGCAAGATAAATCGATCTTGATTAAATGGATTCTTACCTTTTATAAATGCAAAATAATCACCCCGGAACCTCCGTTCATAACACTCGAGACTCGTAGGGTTAATAACGAATGTATGGTTTGTATCCAGAATTGATTGTTGAAATTGGTTGGGTTTTCTAGAATCAACAATAAGCACAAAATTAGTTTGACTTAAGGAATGAGTATCAACTTCGCTTTCAAAACCAGTATCAAATTTATAGTTTCGAAGTCTTTCTTTTAAAGGGTTTTGTAATAGAAAAAGTAGTTTTTTTATGAAAACATTTGAACTGTCTTTAAAAAACTCAGGCTTTACAATAAAACATTTTTTAAAATAAAGTTGCTTTATGCCTAACAATTCTTCATTAATGTCAATATACTCATATTCAACGTTAAAACTGTCTTTGGATAATATATACTCTTTTATAATGATATCGTTGTCATTATAAATAATTACAAGTTTAGAATACTTATGGATAGTAAATACCTGTTCTCTGCCGTTAATTGATATTTTTAAAGCCGTAGCAAGCTTCATCTGAGCTTGATTTATCAATATGCTAAAACATTTAATGTTATGAATCTCAATTCCAATTGTATCTTTTCCCCTTATTTCCCCCTTAATTACGGCTTTTAACCGGATATCCTTAATATATTCTATCTTCAACCAGTAACAGCGATTATAAAAAGGCTCATCCGTGGTAAAAATAATTTCCTTTGGATATTTAGTCCGCTTCTCAGAAGCTACCTTTTTTACCAAAATTTCATTGTTAAATAACTCATCAAATTCGATATGCGAATAACCTGAAAAAATAGTTTTTTTGGTATTCTGGATATGTTTTAAAGTATCTAAAGTCCGCCCGCTGTTAAAAACAGTATCATTAACTAAAGTATAATCATAAACCATCATATGATTAAGATTATCCAAAACACTGTAATCCGGATTATGAATGTCCAATCGAACTGTTCCGGTTATACTTGCTAGTGATGAAAAAATATGAGGCATTCTCTTCGCCATCTCGAAACCTTCCATAGCGCCCATACAAGTACCAACCAAACCAATGCGATCACGGTCGATATTTAAGTGTTTTATTAAGTCGTTAATTATCGTTAACTTATTAATACCGTAAATATAATCACAACTTAAGTCGCCGCGACCACAAAAATTAACAATGATCGTATCCGTAAATCTGCGTTCTTTAATATAATTAAATATACGCGGGTATTTCGACATTCCATATCCATACTGAAGTAAAATGGTAAGCGGGTATTTTTTATGGGCATTGTATTTGCGCGGTAAGTAAATACTATAAGTTATAAAATTATCATCGATTCCAAGATTCTTCCATATCGTTACATAATTATTAAAAACCTCAAAAATTCCTCGAACTTCATTTTTTACTGGCGAATTCAAAAAATCATCGAATTCAATATATTTTTCAAACATGGCATAATATGTAATTCCATTTATCTCATCTGTCTCTGTAAATTGTTCTTTTATAATTTTTTCAGAGATTTTAAGAATACTGGTATATCCTTTCATGGCCCCAATAATCGTTTTGTTTTCTTGTATCCGGTATTCCAATTGTTCCTCGGCTTTTTGAATCAACAATCTGCTTTCAGTAGTGAAATCACCATTAAAAACATAGATAGCTCCGGTTTTTTTCTTCCGTCCAAGACTCTCTGCTTCAATGCGAATTACGCCGCTTGGATAATTATTGAGTTCTATATCAAATTCTTCCCCGGTAAGCCCGGTAAAAACGTTGATTATTTCTTTTTTTGCATTAAAAATCGTAATTTTTATCTTAATTTTCTTGTCATTAAGAAAGCTTTTCGGCAGGACCAATATTTTGCAGCGATGTTCAGCAAGGCAAAATTTATCAGGTATAATGTGCAAAGAACCATCAATATTCTTAAAAAAATCTTTATGTAAAAAAGCTTTTGTTGTTTTGTCCGAAAAATAACTTAATGGTTTGAGTGTCATTGTAAATGGAAACAAATTTGTTCCCAAATTACCCTGGCTGGGATCTAGGATCCTTTCAATCAATAGACTGTTATTACCCTTATTAAGTCTGAAGATCAAGAAAAAGGGAAGGATATTACAATTAAAATTACTCTTAGCCACCAAAATCCCATTCATCCACATTTGTAAAACAGAAGTAAAGCTTTGATAGTAAAGTAGAACATCCATTGTATGTTCACAATAAACATTACATAAGGAATAGATTTTCTTAGTGTTCCTAGTATCAAACATTTTCTCAGGCAGGTTACTTGCGTAGAAGCTAATTGGATCATTGGAAATGTAATAACGCCAATTACTCTCCTGTTCTTGTTGTGAAAGAAAATTGGCTTCATTGCGATACAAGATTCGGCTTTTGGAGTCTAAAGTTGGCTTCAGATATTCATCGAACTGACTTGATAGTTCAGCCGTAACTATCCATTTATTTAAAATATTGGAGCAGTTTCCGGAAAAAGTTATCGGGTAGGGGCAAGTAGTAAGAAGTTCCCCCAAATATTGGTTTAATTCCATACTCTCCATACTTACTTTCCATCCTTCTGATCTGTTAAACCTCGGTTCCGGCAATCTTATTTGATATGAATTTAAAAGTTACTTATCGGATTTAGGTTAAAATGAGGTTATTATTTATTCATTTTTTATTTTGAAAACTATATACAACATGTTAATCGATCACTTCATGATTGTGAAGTTACCCAAAGTACCAAAAGGGTAATACGAAAGTATTGTTAAGAATTATGTATAAATACGCTCTTCCGTAATCTTGTGTGGATTGTCCGTCATTTAAAAAGAAGCCACAGCTGGTTAAAAGCGAGGTAACACTTAAGTATAAATATTTGCCACTTAAGTATCATTTAGTATAAGAAATTGTAAGAAAACGAATCAAATCATGGATTTACCATACAGGGGCAAAAATTATGAAATTAGCTATTTAACCAGCTTATTCTGTATTGCATAAACAGCTAATTGAGTCCGGTCTTCTAGCTGGAACTTTCTTAAAATACTGCTAATAATGCTTTTGATCCTTGTTTCACTAAGATAAATCTTGTCTGCAATCTCTTTATTACTTTTTCCTTGAATAATAAGTTCAATGATATTGATTTCTCTTTCAGTTAATTCTATAGAAAGACGGTTTTCTTCTGAGCTTTTTGGATCACCATGATTAAAATGCCTAACAATTGTACTGTAAACATTGCGGTGGAATATTTTCATTCCTTTCATTGAATCTTTAATAATTGTAATAAGATCTTGGGGTTCAATATCTTTTAAAATATAACCATCAACTCCCAGTTTTAAAGCCTTCTGAATATTTTCATCATTATCAAAAAATGTTAAAATAATCACCTTTACCTCAGGATATTTTTCCTTAATCAAATGAAGGCCTTTAAGCCCATCACAAACAGGCATTACGATATCCATTAATACGATATCGGGTTTTAGTTGGCGGCATAGTTCCAATGCTTCTTCACCATTTCCGGCGCATCCAACAACTTCAATTTCTTCATCCTGTTTAAGCATTATCCTTAAACATTCTCTCAGAATAACTTGATCTTCGGCAATTGCCACTTTAATCATTTAAATTAATCCTCATTTCGGTAACATCCATCAAATTCCGTTATAAAAAAGAATAAAGACGGCCTTATCGCCGTCTCGAACCTCAGTTACTTGAAATATTCTAAATAAATTTGCGTCAAACCTCTTCCAGACCATGATTTCTCCTTTCCAATCAGACTCCTTTTCAAGTCTATAATTCAATATATCGGCCTTTGTTTTATAAAAATTTATACTCTTTGGTAAAATCGATCAATTAAGATATGTTTGTTCTAACGTTTTGATCATCCGGTACAGGATTTGGTTGACCGGCGTCACCACTCCGTAGCTCCTGCCTAGTTCTTATTTCACCACTAACAACAGGTCGATAATATAATATGAAGATATAAAATCCCATAGTAAGGGCTTAGGCAAAAAACCCTATTTACTATAATTGCTCAACACGAATCTGATATTTATGATATGATAAATCAGAATTATGTTGATGGCAAAAAATTAAGTATAAAAAAGTTATAACCATAGGAGGTTTATATGATGCAATACCGCACATATGGAAAAACTGGAATCAAGCTCTCCGCCCTGGGGTTTGGAGCCATGCGCCTGCCGGAAATCACAACCTCAGGCAAACCTGAAGTTGATGAAGAAAAAGCGATTCAAATCATACGGAGAGGTTTTGAACTGGGGATTAATTATATCGATACTGCTTACATATATCATGGGGGCCAAAGTGAAGTGGTGGTCGGTAAGGCTATCCATGATCTACGGGATCAAATTATTCTTTCATCTAAATCACCCGGTCATCTTGTCAAGAAATCCGGCGATTATCGAAGGATCCTAGAAGAGCAACTAAGCCGTCTCCAACAGAATTATCTTGATCTCTATTACTTTCACGGTATCAATTACCGAAACTTTATGGAAACCGAGAAAAAGGCTGGCTGGCTCAAAGAAGCCGAACAAGCCAAATCTGAAGGTTTAATAAAACATATTACTTTTTCGTTTCACGGCCCCGCCAATGAATTAAAACAACTGGTGGACCTGGGCATATTTTCGGGAGTGCTTTGTCAATATAACATCCTTGATCGCAGCAACGAAGAAGCGATTGCTTATGCACATGATAAAGGCCTTGGAGTAACGATTATGGGACCGGTCGGTGGTGGACGGATAGCCGGATTACCGGATAAGATTCGTCAGGAAGTCAATCTCCCGGCTGAGAATAACGTTGAGCTTGCTTTACGCTTCGTTCTTGCAAACCCCAATGTCACCTGCACTCTCTCCGGTATGGGTTCACTTACAATGGTAGAACAAAATGTAAAATATGCCAGTAACAGTGAACCGCTTAAACCTCAAGAAGTTGAGGCTATTAATCAATTAATGCAAAAATACCGCAAAATGGCGGATCTTTATTGTACCGGATGCAAATATTGTCAGCCTTGCCCGCATGGAATCGATATTCCCTTCATATTCGACCTTTTTAATTACTACCAGGTTTATGGAATCAAAGAATATGCCACCCAGAATTATGCCAATATCGGGTTAGAGCCATGGTTGCCCAAACTAAAAGCCGATGCCTGCACGGAATGCGGTGCTTGTGAAAGCAAATGTCCGCAAAAAATAAAAATCCGCGAGCAACTAAAAGAGGCTCATCGGGTGTTAAGTCATTCATAACGGAATCTGAAACCCATTGCTACAAAAATGGGTAAATTGCGTGTTGCAGATTCATGAATTGAATCTGCAGCACGCTTCAGATTTTAACCAAATCTCCCAATTGTTTTAGTTCCAGAGTCCTGATCATCCGGTATAAAACCTGATTAACAGGGGTATCAACGCCGTACTGTTTGCCCAGTTCAATAATTGTCCCCGAAAATATCTCTACTTCTGTTTTACGGCCGGCTTCAATATCCTGAAGCATCGAGGTTTTCCCGCTAGGCGATAGCGTATTGATTATTTCAACATATTTTTGAATGTCCTCTTCACAGAGATGAATACCCCTTTTTCGAGCCACAGCTATCACTTCTCTGGATGCCATCTCCATCAACTCCCGGGCTTCGCCGATTTTCTGAAAAACTCCATAAGGGGCCCCAAGGACGGCCGATGTTTGATTAATTCCCACATTCATCATAAACTTCCACCAAAGTTCACGTTGCATATCTTCAGGAATACTGTAGGGAATTTGGGCCCTGTCAAACAATTCTTGAACTGCCTTTACTTTTAAAGAGTAATTCGTATTTTGGGCCTCACCGAATACTATTTTCCCGATATTGGAAAAATGCGTATGGGTACCTTCACGGACCGCATCGGTACCTACCACAAAGGAAAGAAGAAGTTTTTCCTTCCCATATTTTTCCCCGACTCTTTCTTCACTAGTGATCCCATTTAACAAAGAGAGTATGATTGTGTCTTCTCCGACAAAACCCTCAATATCTTTAATACTTTGCTCAAGGTGGTGCTGTTTAACCGCAATTAAAATTAGATCGGCCGGCTTGGCCGGAGTTTCAGGTTTGCAAAATTGAAAGGGATAAGCTTTCCCGTTAACAGTAATCCCATTTTTTTGATACTTATCGATGCGTACCGGATCGGCAATCACCTTTAACCAATTGGGATCATAATCGAATAACCTACTGGCATAAGCGCTGCCAATAGCGCCTAACCCAGACAGATATACTTTACGAATCATTTTTTCGTATACCTCCTAGAAGTAATCTTTGTTAACCTCAAACAGCCCTTTTTAAGAATAGTATGAATTTAAAAAGCATATTTTTAATATACTTCTATGAATAATTCATAATTCCTGGCTTTTTTTACCTAAAGTTAATGTTAATAAATCAAATCACAGCAGGATTTATCATTAAAAAACAGAAAATAAAAATCATTGAAGTTAAATTTGGATAAAATTCATAATGAGAAGTGAGGGTCCATGAAAACAACAGGAATTGTACGCAAATTAGATGACCTTGGCCGGATTGTTATTCCCAAAGAAACCAGAGAACAATTGTATATTGCAATTAAAGAACCATTAGAGATTTTTGTTGATGAAGAAAATACATCAATTGTTCTTAAAAAGTATACACCTGGCTGTGTTTTATGTGGCGATATGGGTGGTGGTAAAATGATTTCCGGAAAAAATGTCTGTTTCAACTGTCTTGATCAGGCTAAGCGAGAATTCTAATTTTATTGAAACCCGACCACAAACCCCTAGGTAATCATGCTAGTCAGGCATTGAGGACCGGTGCAGTAATATGAGTATCAAAACTTAAGTATCCGGCTAAAGAAAGCCACGGCAAACCCGTGGCTTTCTTGTTATATATTATATGCCACATTCAATTCACTTCACTGCTGTTGTGCCTGTTTGGCACGGTAATTGGTTAACAGTTTGTGGATCTTTTCCGAAGGATCAAATAAAGAACTAATTGATTGATCTAAATTCAGCATATCAATTAAGTGGGCTAAAAACTCCGACATATTTACGTCCACATACCAGGACTTTTGAAGCAATTCTTCCCGGCGATAAGTCAAATTGGTCGCATAAAGCCGGTTGAAGATTCCTTCCTTGTAACATTCTTCAAACTCTTCAATCCCTTCGGTAAATAATGCAAACGTGACAGCGATAAAAATCCGGTTTGCTTTCCGTTTTTTAAGCTCCCGGGCAATGTCTAAAATCGACTCCCCGGATGATAACATATCATCGATAATCAATACATCTTTGCCAGTAACATCGTCTCCTAAGAACTCATGCTTAACAATAGGATTTTTGCCATTTACAATTGTGCTGTAATCACGCCGTTTGTAGAAGATGCTCAAATCCAAGCCCAGAATACTTGCATAATATAAAGCACGCTCCATTGCTCCTTCATCCGGACTAACCACTAACATCTTGGATTTATTGATTTCCAAATCCTTTTCAGTATTCAAGATGGCTTTGGTAATTTGATAAGAAGAATGAAGGTTCTCGAAACTTTTTAATGGAACAGCATTGTTAACCCTTGGATCATGAGCGTCAAATGTAATGATATTATCTACTCCCAAATTAGCTAGTTCTTGTAGGGCAATAGCGCAATCCAGCGATTCCCGAGATTGCCTCTTATGCTGGCGTCCCTCATATAGTAGCGGCATAATAACGGTAAGGTGTTTGGCTTTACCTGCAATCGCTGCAATGGTCCGTTTAATGTCTTGAAAATGATCATCCGGACTCATCGGATGCTCCATTCCAAAAAGATTATATTTACAGTTATAATTGCCAACATCAGCAATGATATAAATATCATAACCACGAACTGTATCATCAAGTTGTGCTTTCCCTTCACCATTGGCAAAGCGGGTACAATTGCAATTGACTAGAAATGAATCTCTAATAAAACCTACGAAAGGGAGGCTGTCCGCATTTTTTTGTATAAATTCCAAACGTCGTCGTAATATAAAATCATTGATTAAACCTACAAGTTCTTTACTTCCATCCAATGCAATAATCCCGAGCGGTCCCACTGGAACGATCTGAAACTTTTTCCCTAACTCATCAATTGAGTTCATTGCACACTCCTCTTTCGTGATTATCGGTCGAACATATCATTACCGTTCAATTCACTAGCTATCATTGAAGAATTTTTTATTTCGACAAAATCCACTAAAATCCTGTTTGGTAACAAATCCTTAACTATCTAATGAAGGCAATTTTAGCCGGTTTAAATGAGGTTTCATATGTCAATGGTCTCCCTATCTTAATTCATGATTAATACAAAGTAGGAGGCAATGATAAAAAGTTACCACTGTTTTAATAAGCTGACGGCATATCGAGGACTGCATGCTTGTATAAAAAAACCTTCCACTAAAGTAAGTTGTTGTTACTGACAAAGTTTCAAACACTCAAACCGGTTGCTTGGACTTACTGGAAACCAGCAATTTAGAGTCTTTACCATTTTTAAAGTTGGATGCAAAACTTAAGTCTAATCCTTTAATCTGATAGGATAGAACCCATGTACCTTTCCGTTTTTCTCGAATAATGGATTTGCCTAGCTTCCGCTTGATTTGGTTAAAATCCATACCTGATTTAACCTTTTGAATACTGACCTGATTCGAACACTCCAGGTATAAAGGTTTTTCACTTTCTTCGCCAAAAATCGCCGTTATTCCTAACTTGTTATATACATATCCATAATAAATTGAGTCAGGCCCCGTCTAATGACTTGGTCCGGATTACCCAATCGGCTTCTCATTTCATCCTCCGTGATTTCGAGAAATCCGCTCAGTTGTTTCAAAGATATTTTCTCATGGATCACTTTGTGTGTGACTGAAATTTGATTATACTGCGATTGCATTTTGAAGCTTTCAATTTTTACATAAACCAAAACAGCGATGGTGATTCCAAAAACAACGCCTATAATAATACACAATGTCTTTTTCATTTTTTACCTTCTTTACTCACAGCCGCGCCGGTACCCTTGGCTTAATCTATTGACATATTCCTTAATAGGCTTCATAATCCTGCTAGGAATTTAGAGGAGAAAAATTGTTCTATCGATTCAATTCATTCCATACTTGGAGCTTTACTCAAAACGATTCAAAATATACCTAGCTCTATACTGTAAAGAGAAAAGGGGTCGAAATTTCAGGACACGATGGGATACAAATGAGATTCGTTGGTAGCCCGGATCGGCTATCGCAATCAAAACTATTTCTTCGAGATAAGGCGGAGCTTGATAAAGATTAATTACGAAAGAGACAGCTAATGACACCGGCATGCCCGTTTTGGTTTCGATAGATATTTTCCCAAAATAGCTGCATTATCCGAACTTCCTCTAGCGACAACCATTACCTGATTATTTCCTTGCCATTGATCCGAGGACGTAAATTGTTGCAAATCATCTCCAAAGTACTGCGGTTATTATGAATCGTATCTTCTAAAACAATTGGTTGTTCTTAGGGTATTGATCATTTAATTTTTATGAAATTGACAAATTCTTTACTATAGCTTGATAAATATTTTCCGCTTATACATCCAATATAATAGAATCCAACCAACCATAAGAGTTGATAATGAAAATAGTAATTCCTGCCAGCCTCCAACCATTCCCGGAAGACTCCATCCTGATAGCGATTTTGAAATTTTATTCCATGGAATTACATTCATAGCTAGATAAATAAAAATAGGGTTTAGACCAATTACAATAAAAGGAAAGGCCCACTTTTTATAACCCTTATCATCAATAAGCCAATAAAACAAGGCCATAAAGACTGCGCTTAATCCTCCAGCAACTAATGCGAATGAGCTGGTCCAAATTTTTTTATTAATGGGAAAGTCAAGTCCCCACAATAAGCCCAATCCCGAAATGAATGAGCCGATACATGCCAGAAAAAAGGCTTTCTTGGCTTTAGAAAGCTCGCTTCCTTTTACTTGCCATTCTTTTCTTAACCAAAATCCGGCAAATACACCCATTTGGCATGTAACAACTGCCGGAAATGTGCTCAATATTCCCTCTACATCCCATGTGCCATAGTACTTTCGCCCAGGTAAAAAAAGTTTGTCGAAATAATTGGCAAAATTGGCCTCCGACGGGTACCATACTCCGGCTCCAAACCCCGGTACAGTAGCAAACCTCAATAATAACCAATAACCAAGTAATATCGAGACTGCAATCGCAACCTGGAAACGTGGTTTCACAAAAAGTGTTAATATGGCGGCTACACAATAACATAACGCTATTCGCTGTAAAACTCCGAGTAAACGGACATTGGTCAGCCATCCATGTAAATCTAATCCGGCATTGCTTAAATAAAGACCACACAAAAAAAGCAATAGGGTTCGTCTCAAAATTCGCAATAATATTTGAAGATTGGTATCCCCCCGCCTTTTACGGTGATCAAGGGAATATACAATAGAAACTCCGGTCACAAAAATAAACATCGGATATATCAAGTCATAAAATGTAAAACCATTCCAAGCGGTATGATTCAGTTGGGCTGCTAAAATCCGGATAATCGGAATGTTAAATTTGGCCAGTGCATCTGCGATTTTTTCACCTCCGATAATCCAAAACATATTGAAACCGCGTAACGCATCCAACGACGTTAAGCGTTCCTTTTGAGAATCATGGTTTATTGTTTTCATTTTTTCTTCCATAGAAATTTGATTAAATAAAGTTTGTGAAACTGGAAAATCAGGGCATCCCCTGATTTTCAGTTTCATACGTCTCTAAAGAAGGAAAGGACATTTCATAAAATGTAAGGTATAAAGAACTATTTAAATTATATTATAATTCTTTTTAACATTGTATCAATAGGTTTGAATAGTCAAGTATGGCGGTTTTTTCCTCTCAGTTAACAAAAAACATTTTATCTCCCAAATTTCCCGGGCTCGTCCGATAGGATTCAGTAGCCGGTTATAATTTCCTTTTCATTTGTTCATATTCCGATTCATTAATCTCACCCCGTGCGAAACGTTCCTGTAGAATTTGTAATGCGCCGGATTGGTTTTCGTTACCCCGTATTATCGACTTTATCAAATAATACCCGATGGTAAGAATTCCTCCCCAAAATAATATCATTACAATACTCATAACTATCCCCATCCAACCGTTTCCCCTCAGAAAATTTCCACATGACCACATCATAAATAGCACCTCCATGAAGAGATATCCCCTGCTTTTATGATTGAATCATAACATAAACATATGGAGATTTGATGAAGAATAGCCTACATTCTGATAGTTGCAAATTTAGAGATAGACATAAAAAAACTCGTCTGAATCTCTTCAAGACGAGCCCCTTATGGATACAATGACAATTATCCATTGCTATTTCCTAAAATGCCGGTACGACTGAACCTTTATATTTATCAAGCAGGAACTTCTTAACAGCCGGGGTTTGTAAAACAGCGATGAGCTTCTTGATTTCCTGACGATTTTCATCGCCCTTACGAACTACGATGATATTGGCATAGGGTGACTTGGCATTTTCGCGAAAGAGTGCGCTGCTGGGATCAATCTTGGCATCCAGAACGAAGTTAGTGTTAATCACTGCGCCGTCGACATCCGGTAAACTCCGGGTTAATTGTGCGGCCTCGATTTCGATGAATTGAAGTTTCTTCGGATTGGAGACAATATCGCTCGGAGTCGCTTGATAGTTGGCTAAACCTTTTTTTAGTTTGATCAGGCCGTTGGCTTCCAAGAGTACTAGTGAACGATATTCATTGGAGGGATTGTTCGGGATGGCAATTTTAGCGCCGGTTTTAAGCTGGGATTTTGATTTGATTTTTTGGGAATAAAAGCCGATGGGTTCAACATGGATTTTACCGGCAACTGCGAATTGGTATCCTTTTTCCTTCGAAACTGATTCAAGATAAGGCACATGTTGGAAATAGTTAGCGTCGATTTGTTTATCGGCAAGGGCCGGGTTCAATTGAGCTTCATCATCCAAAACCACAATTTGCAAATCGATTCCCGCTTTCTTTAATTCCGGTTTGACGAACTCCAGGATTTCCGCATGAGGAACCACAGCGGCGCCAACTTTTAAGGTGGTCGTATTATCAGCAAAGGCAAAACTGGATACTACTAAAGTTAACACTGCAAATAAGATCAATAATTTACGACTCATTTTAATCTTCCTTTCGACTTTTTTGTTGATACTATCTTCTCTAAAATACTAAAGACAATCTCCCGAAAAACCACCTCCTTTTAGTAAGACCAATATAGTAGTTCTTTTCCTCCTATTATTCTAAGTATAACTAAGTATATCTACTTACTTGTATTTAAAGGCAATTTTTAAGGGGTCATACCCCCATTAATATTAGCGCCAATAGAACGTATCCAAGTTTTGACTATTTAATTCCTACCGGTGATGTTTCATCTCCATCCGTCGGGCGATAAAATTACCTGTCCATTGGATAACTTCAACCATCACCACTAAGACCACAACCGTGGCAATTAAAACATCATTCCGGTAACGCATATAACCAAAACGGATTGCCAAACTGCCTAATCCTCCGGCTCCAATGGCTCCGGCGGTAGCAGTAAAACCGGTAATTGTAATCACTGCCAAAGTTACCCCCCGGACTAAGGAAGGCAAAGCCTCCGGGATTAGGACTTTCCAGATAATCGTAACCGGTTTGGCACCGATAGCCAGTGCCGCCTCAATCTTGCCCTTTTCTATTTCTTTTAAACTATTTTCGATGATCCTGGCCAAAAAAGGGGCTGAACCAATAGCCAACGGCACCACTGCCGCTGTTGAACCCAAAGTGGTCCCCACCAGAAAACGTGATAATGGCAATAGGATAACAATCAAAATGATAAAAGGAAAGGAACGAAAAATATTGACCACAGTACCCAAAATATTGTTTAACCTCGGAAGCTCGGAAATATGGCCCTCTGAAGTTACCACGAGTGCGATTCCCAGAGGTAACCCCAACGCCAATGCAGCAAATGTTGATAATGCAACCATATAAATTGTTTCAAGTAACGCGACTCCAAGTAAAGGTAAAACGTCATTTGCTAACGCCATTTTTATCAGCCTCAGATCACATAATTGTTTTGTTGCAATTCAATGTCACTTTGTACAAATAAGCGGGTTGTATCAGTTTGCGGGTGGGTGAACAAGTCCTTGACCGCCCCCATTTCAGTGATGGTTCCATCTTCAATAACCGCCACATGATTACAAATTCGCCGCAGTACATCCATTTCATGAGTAATCAATACAATTGTCAACTTTAATTTCTGATTGATATTCCGCAATAATTCCAGTATCGAGTAGGTTGTTTTTGGATCCAGGGCCGAAGTCGCCTCATCGCTGAGTAATACTTCAGGATTATTGGCCAGGGCTCGGGCGATTCCAACCCTTTGTTTTTGACCACCGCTTAACTGGCATGGATAGGCATTGGTTTTTTCAGTCAGCTCAACCAATTCCAATAACTCTTCCACCCGTCCCCGAATTTGGGGGTTGGACAATCCGGCAACTTCAAGTGGAAAGGCGATATTATCAAAAACAGTTTTTGAGTCAAACAGGTTGAAATGTTGAAAAATCATCCCGATTCGTTTACGAGCTTCACGAAGTTGTTGTTTATTTAAAGCGGTGATTTCCTGACCGCCAATCCGGATGATGCCGCCATCCGGTTCTTCCAATCGATTTAAGCAGCGGATCAGAGTTGATTTCCCGGCGCCGCTGAAACCGATGACCCCAAAGATATCGCCCTCTTCAATTTGTAAGTTGATATTTCTTAAAGCGTACACTTTCCCATCGGCGGTGTTAAAAGTTTTGCTTAATCCTTGAATTGTAATCATTATCGTTCACTCTCTTTGCATTTCATTAGCAATTCTGCTATTCATCTAGAAAATTGGGATAATCACTGCCGCTTGGCTCAACTCCTGGCTCCTAACTTCTGAATTCTGTATTCTAGCCTGCTTATTGATAGCTCCCAAGTACCGCTGCGTAAATATCTTCAGCCAGTCTTAAACCGCCTTGGTAACCGACATAACTGCGATCCAGAACCAATCGTTCGGTGACTGGCAGGCCGAGGCTGATATGATAACCCTTAAGTTCTGAGGTTATATCTTTATCCCAGGCACTACCGATAATGAGTGGATGAGCTAAATGATCTGATCGTAATTTTTGATAGATTTCCCCGCTATCGGCGGTGAAATCTGCTTTTGCCGTTACACCCGGAGCCAGGCTACTCAATTGTTCCTCAATAAAACTGCGATATTCCTCCGGTGTTTCATCCGTAATAAATTGGGGGCCCGGTAGTAAGCCAAGATCATTGGCCAGAAATCGGCTTATCCCCAAGGTATAGGTGGCATCACCGATATTTACAAAACGCCCCGGTAAATCGTATCGAAATTCCAACAAAAAGTCGGCTGCCCGCTCCAAATAATAAAAGAATTTGGTTTCCTGATCACCAATGAAATGCTCCACTCTTTCTTCAGGAATCCCCGCATATTCACCTATAGTGCGTAAAAAGCGGCTTGATTCGGTAGCCCCGATTGGTAAAACGGGATAATGCAACCAGGGGGTACCAAACTTCTCATTTAAATTTGCTACGGTCTTCAAACCAACCCAGGGTGAAATCACCAGATTAAACTGGGCCGCAGGTATCCTGCGCCAGGCATCGACCCCACCTTGACCGGGTCCAAAAAGAACATTGGCCTTCAAACCGATACCGTTTAATAATTCTTTGAGTGATTGGAGGTTACCGCTCCAAAATGGGTCCAGGTTGGGTACAACCGACCAAACATTGACCAAATCCGGTTCTTTTGGGACAGTTGGTTTTAAAAATTGCTCGATGATGGCCTGGGTAACCCATTCGTGACCTTGATAGGTTGTGCCTTTAAAGCCACCGGTTTCCGCATAAACAATCGGTACGCCCTGAGTCTGAAACTCCTTAACAATTTGGGTGGTGTCGTCGCCGACCAGATCCGGAACGCAACCGGTTAAAACCACAAATAAATCGGCATCAATTACTTTTATGGTGCCTTGAATCAGTTCCCGCAGACGTCCGGTACCCCCAAAAACCACTTCTTGTTCCGATACATTGGTACAAGGAACTGCGCTTCCTCCGAATCGGCCCGAACCTTGAAATCCATTGCAAAAACTTAATCCACTCCAAAGTTTACCACTGCAACCGGGTCCGGCATGAAGGATGGGTACCGCTTTTTCAATTGCCAAAATAGTCTGTTGGGCCCCTAAAGTACAAAAATGGCGCGGTGTTTCAATGATGGTGCTCAAAGTGGTTTCCTCCCTACAAAACTGTATGGTTCCTGCTCCAGCCACCATTTGGTATAAGGTAACTGGGTATGAGCTGCCAGATTTTTTACATAGGCCGGGTTGCTGATTGTATCTAAAATCTTCTGTCCATAATTAATTAAGCCCCGGTAACCAAAGCCGAAATGTTCATCACCCATTAAAATCGTGGGAATCCCGAGTTTGGCTCCCCATACCGCCATCCCGTTATGGCGGACTACAAAGATATCCGGTTTAAGTTTACCCAGTAAATTAACCATTTCAAAAGACTGTTTGCCGCAGATGCCAAAGTTTACATCGCCATAGTGGTTGACTAAATGCTCCAGACTGTCGGCCTGATTATTACCATGGTCGAACTTTTGATCATGATGCCAGACACAACCGCCGATGACTTCCACTCCCAGCTCTTTTAAGACATTGATCAAGCTGTGGCCGTGAACCGCCCCGGCACTGACAAAGCCCCGTATCCCCTGTAGTTTCTTCCGGAGCTCAGCTAGTTCCTGGGCAATCGCTGCTTTTTCATCATTGATCAGTTTCTCTACTGCTTGTTCCCTATGAGTAACTTTTCCCAATTCCCGTAACCAGGTATCCGTACCGGATATTCCATAAGGCGGTGGCGCCTTAACTTCAGGGACGCTGAACCCTTCTTCCAAACCGGCTGCCAAATAAGTTCCAAGTGTGGAACAAATTTGAACCGTAGCTCCAGCCTCAGATAACTTCTCTAACTGAGCAATTGATGTAAATGGAACTACGAAGTTCGGAACCAGACCTATTTTCCCTAGCAGCTCGGTAAAGATATCTTCACCCCAGAAATTGATGATATTAATTAACTCCGGCCTTTTATGGACCGCCGGTTTAACCACTTTGCGTAAAATACCATGGTAGGCTGCGTCGAAACCGGTGGCCCAAATCTTCGATTTAAAGCCTTCGCAATATATCGGGATAATTGGTATCCCTAATTCAGTCTGTATCTCATCGGCGATTCCTTCCATATCCTCGCCAATTATACCGGAAGCGCAAGAGGTTGTTATAAAAATCGCTTTCGGATGATAGCGATGAAAAGCTTCCCGGACAGCCTCCCGGAGCTTGGCGGCTCCGCCGAAAACCATATCATTTTCCCGTAGATTGGAACTGATTAAGTGGGCATTGGCAAGCTGCCAACCTCTTTTATGCTGGCCTGAACGGTTGATAAAGTTGAAATTGCTAAAATCGCCAGAACAACCGAGTGGAGCGTGATTGACCACTGCAGCATCTTGAATCATCGCCAATTGGCAGATGGCATTGACCGATGAACAACTGGTGCATTGGGTAAAAGAACGTTCTTGTTCCTCTAAAGTCCCAATCTGTGATCTCCGGCACAGATCACCCGCGGTTCCATGATAACCGGTAATTGACCCTAATCTCTGTTCCCGGATGGCAACTTCACTATTTGTTAAATTTAGCGCCATAATGAATTCCTCTTTTTTATGAATTACAGACCCGCCATTTGATTGCTGCCAAGATATGCATCACGGATCCGTTCGTCCTCAAGTAAATCCGGTGCCTTTCCTTTCAACACAAGGCGTCCGTTTTGGAGTACATACCCATAGTGAGCGATTTCCAATGCCAGATGCGCATTTTGCTCAACCATAAAGACGGCAATACCCATTTTATTAATTTCTAAAATGGCTTCAAGCACGCGATCAACAAAGAGAGGGGACAGCCCCATCGTTGGTTCATCCATACAAATCAGACGAGGTTTGTTCATGAGTGCCCTGCCAATTGCCAGCATCTGCTGCTCGCCGCCACTTAAAGTACCGGCTTGTTGTTTTAGGCGCTCTTTGAGCCTGGGAAAAAGCTCAAAAATCCTCATTTTGGATTCAGCCGTTTCTTGACGATTCTTGCGTACATAGGCACCCATTTCCAAGTTTTCTTCGACAGTCATCGCCGCAAAAATCCTGCGCGCTTCAGGAACGGAAGCGACCCCTCTTCGGACAATATCTGGCGTCGAATAAGCGCTAATATCCTGATCTTCCAATAGGATTTTCCCTTTTTTGGGTTTTACGATACCCAAAATAACTTTCATGGTTGTTGATTTTCCGCTGGCATTGCCTCCCAAGAGACAGACAATGGAACTGGCGGGAATTTCAATATTCAACCCGAAATGCACCTGGATGGGACCGTAGAAGGTATCAATATCTTTCAGCGTAAGTAGATTCATCGTCGACATGGAGGTTTTCCGTTTCCTTTATCTTAATAAACTGCTTCCGTCCGAGATAGGCCTGGATTACAGCAGGTTCCCAGCTTACTTTCAAAGGATCGCCATCGGCAATCTTCTTTCCTTCGTCCATTACCGCGATTCGATCCGATACCGGGATAATCAATGGTAATTTGTGCTCAATGATCACCATCGTTAAGCCGATTTTTTTTATCTGAAGTAAGATGTTAAGCATCTCCTCAGTTTCAGCCGGATTCATCCCCGCTGTCGGTTCGTCAAGGAACAGAATTACCGGTTTTAAAGCCAAGGCCCGCGCAATTTCCACCCTTCTCCGGTTTGCATAGGAAAGACTATAAGCCGGATCGTTAATCCTTGGTAAGAGCCTTTCACCAAAAAGCTTCAAAATTTCAACGGCTTGCTCATTCAGGCGTTGCTCATTTCGATGATAAGCCGGCAAATTGCAGAGGCCATGAATGAATTCACCTGCTATTCCCAAAAAACTTATGGCTTTTCCTTCGCTTTTCCGGGTGATCTGGGCACCTATCTTTACATTATCCAGTACACTAAGATTGCCAAAAACTCTTCCGTTTTGAAAAGTTCGGGCTAACCCAAGTTCAGCCCGGGCTTCGGGTCCAGTATGAGTGATATTTCGGTCTTTAAAATAAATGGTACCGCTATCCGGCCGGGTGAGGCCGGTCAACAAATTAAAGAAAGTTGTCTTACCAGCCCCATTCGGGCCAATAATTCCGAGAGTTTCCCCTGCCCGGACTTGTAAATCCACTTGATCGACGGCGGTAAGGCCACCGAATGTTTTTGTCAACCCATCTGTTTTTAAAATGATTTCGCTCATCGTGTCCACCTATTTTGTACCGAGAATACCTTGAGGTTTAAAACGCAACATGATTAATAAAATAATCCCGTAAAACAATCCGCGCCACTGGGTAAAATTCCTTAGCAATTCCGGCCCGATCACGAGTATTGAAGTCCCAGTAATCGCTCCGGAAACATTGCCCAACCCTCCTAGGATCACAGAGGTTAAACCCATGATTGAAAGACTTGAATTAAAGGTTTCATTATTGATGTATGAATACATATGCGCGGTTAGCGCTCCGCCGCAACCTGCCACAAAGCCGCTGACAGCATAGGCCAGCGCTTTGTATCGCACAGGCCG
>JAEZKW010000249.1 GCA_023415375.1 Bacillota bacterium | reverse complement strand
GCCTATTTTCATGCGGCCAATTTTGATGGGATGGCCCATTGGATGCGTTGCCAGGCCCATGAAGAAATGACCCATGCCATGAAATTCTTCGATTATATTTTGAACCGGGGAGGTAAGGTGGAATTATTGGATTTAAAACAATTGCAGACTTCCTGGAACTCTCCGGCCCAGGCTTGGGAAGCCGCTTATCAGCATGAAATCTTTATTACCGGGAAAATTGCCGAACTGATGAAAGTGGTCCGAGAGGAGAATGAATATACCGCCGAACCTTTACTAAGCTGGTTCATTAACGAACAGGTTCAGGAAGAAGCGGATGCGCAGAAAACTGCGGAACAAGTCAAACCGGTGAACGATTCAAAAGAAGGTTTATTATTATTAGACCGTGAACTGGGAACGCGGGTTTTCCCGACAGGTTCGCCGTTGGACCCGACGGCCTATCAGACGGCCAATTAATCTTACTTAGTGAATAAAATTTGAAATTTTTAGGAAACAGCCCTATTTCTGCCGTTATTTTAAGAGGTAAGAAAAAATGCTTTTCATTTTTAGGCCCTCATACCCCTCATGGCCCATAAAAATGTCTATAAGCATTGTTTTTTATACCCGTCGACTTCCATTTCTTTTGTATGCCTCCGGAAATCACCACAGATAATTCTCTGTGTCTGCGGGGCTGTCTAAAAAAGCACTTTAAAATCGATTAGATATGGAACATATCCGATATGGAACACATCAGATATGGAACATATCAGATATACAATATATAGTGGCATGGATTAAACAAAAGTTTATATATTGTATATCTTTATCGAATGCGCCACGCGCTAATTTACTTTTGGGACAGCCCCGATTATCTCTGTGGCAATAAGTATTTAGACCGCAGACACACGGAGATACAGAGGATTTATTTCTTCAGGTCGCACGGAAATCATTTCTATCATTTCTTCTATTGCTGATCTTATTTTTGTGATCGCGTCTGTCTTTTCTTCCATCGCCGAATTTATTTCTATAATCGATTCCCACAACCCTACCATCGCTGATTCCATTCCGGAAAACAATTCCATCAATCCTGCCATCACTGATTTCATTCCGGGAATCAATTCCCTCATTCCTACCATCGCTGATTTCGTCCCGGAAAACAATTCCATCAATCCTACCATCACTGATATCGTCACGGAAATCTATTCTCTCATTCCTACCATCGCTGATTCCATTCCGGAAAACAATTCCATCAATCCTGCCATCACTGATATCGTCACGGAAATCTATTCTCTCATTCCTACCATCACTGATTCCATTCCAGAGAACGATTCCCTCATTCCTGCTATCACTGACTTCATTCCGAAAATTAATTCTCTCATTCCTACCATCAGTGATTTCGTCCCGGAAATCGATTCTCTCATTTCAGTGACCGCTGAATTTCTTCCAGAGACCTTCTTCTTTTTTCTCTCTGGACCCTATATTCTTGTGATCTATAAAATAAAAGGCCACCCGATTTTGGGATGGCCTTTTATTTTAATATATCTTTGTCGCATATTGAAGCTTACGATTCAATTAATAGGTAACCCTATCCCGATGGACAAGAGACCTTTGTACCCGATCAACGATTGTATAAACGACCGGCACCACAATCAGAGTCAATAACATCGAGATAGTGAGTCCGCCGATCAACGCCCAGCCCAAGCCATTTTTCAGACTCGATCCGGCCGTATTAGCCATCGCAATCGGCAACATACCTAAAATCATGGTCAAAGTAGTCATCAAAATCGGCCGCAACCGCTCTTTTCCCGCCTCTAGTAGGGCTTCACGGACACTAGCTCCGTCTTCCCGGGCTTTATTCGCAAAGTCAACCAATAAAATAGCGTTCTTACTCACCAAACCAATTTCCATGATGATACCCAAAATTGAAAATACGTTCAATGAATTCATCGTTAAGGCCAAGGCCCAGAGCGAACCGATAATGGCCAGCGGCACTGAAAACAGGACGATAAATGGGTAGATAAATGAATTATAAAGGGCGGCCATGATCAAATACACAAATATGATGGCGGCAAGCAAAGCTAACCCTAGATTTGCAAATGACTCCGCCATATTCTTGATACTACCGCCGTAAACCAGTTTAACGCCCGAAGGTAATTTTTCCTTAGCAATCGCCTTGTCGAAATCCTGGGAAATTGAACCGCTGGGCCGGCCGATCGCTTGCGAACTCACCGTAATCGAATAATTTCGATTGTACCGTTCGATCTTGGTTGGGCCCAAGGTGTGCTTAAAAGTGGCAAATTGTTTTAAAGCGATGGATTTCCCTTGACTATTGGTGATCATAATATCCCCAATATCAGAGGTCCGGTTGCGGCTCTCTTCATCTAAAATAATTCGGGTATCATATTCATTTCGATCGCTATCGCGGAATGAATAGGTCGTATTTCCTGCTAAGTCCATACTTAAAGCATTACCAACTTCAGCCATTGTTAAGCCAAAGGATGCCATTTTTTTTCGGTCAATTTGGATTTGCCGCTCAGGATTTCCGGCACTGGATGATAATTGAACATCTGCCGTCCCGGGGATTGTCTGCATAACATTCCTGACAATATTAGCCCCACGCGACACCTTACTCCAACTATCGCCCGTTACCATCAACTGAATTGGTGCCTGACCTCCCCCAAAGGAACTCGCTATATTTACATGCCCCTTAACACCAGGAAGCCCGGCCATCATCGCTTTCGCTTCCATCATCATTTGATCAACCGTTTTAGTACGCTTATCAACCGCTATGGAAGTTACCGAAATAACCGCATTATTGGGAGAACTTGACATTGAAAAACCTGCGGACGAACTCCCGGCCGTGGCAATAATTTTTTCAGTTTCAGGCATCTTCATCAAAAAATTTTCAACTTTCTGCGTCACCTGGTTGGTCTGCTCCAGTTTGGTACCCTGAGGAAGTTCTAGTGATACAGTATACTGGCCTTGATCATTACCGGTTGCCATAAACTCGGAACCGATAAAACCGAGTGGAAGCAAGGAAAGACTAATAAGGAAGAGCAGACCGGCTATTAGAAGCACTGAGAGCCGATGGTCCAAACTCCATTTTAATACGTAGAGATAATCTTTAGTAAAACTTTCAAAAAAGTCTTCAAACCATCTCCCAAAACGGGCCATCAAAGTATTTTTGGTAAGGTCTTGCAACTTTGTAAACCTGGATGCCAGCATCGGAGTCAGGGTAAAGGACACAAACAGACTCATTAACGTTGCAAAGACGATAACCAGCGAAAACTGGCGGATCATGCCGCCGATCATCCCGGAAACCATTGATAACGGTAAATAAACCGCTACGTCAACCAAGGTGATGCTAAGAGCTGTAAAACCGATTTCGTTTCGGCCGTTTAGAGACGCTTCGTCCTTTGCTTCTCCCATTTCCAAATGGCGGTGAATATTCTCCAAAACAACGATGGAGTCATCGACCAAAATTCCGATGGCTAGGGACAGCGCCAGTAAGCTAAGCATATTCAAGGAAAAACCAAAAACCCACATTCCAATCATGGTTGAAACCAGAGACGCCGGAATGGCAACCATTACGATCAACGCATTTCGGATACTATGCAAGAAGACTAACATAACCCCTGCCACCAATAAAACGGCGATCAGTAAGTCTTCCTTTACCGCATCAGCAGAGTTGGTGGTATACTCCGTAGTGTCGGCGGCAATATTGAATTGTAGATTAATATCGGCATATTCATGAGATAAATCTTTGAGTTTTTCTCGGACCATTTCGGCAACTTCCACAGCATTGGCATCGGTCTGCCTGGTAATCATAATCCCCAATGAATCTTTCCCGTTTATCCGGGTAATCGTAGAAGCATCCTTAACACCATCAGCTACGACAGCCACATCCTTTAACCGGATATCGCCGCCTTGCTTGGAATGCCCAATAATGAGTTCCCGCAGGCCGTTTAAACTGTCAACATTTCCGGCAAGCCGGATTGTATATTGGAGATCGCGGTCCTTCACGACCCCGGTCGGAACATCCAAATTGGCTGTGGCTATACCCTGTTTAATTCCAGTAATTGATAACCCGTAAGCCTTCATTTTACCGGCATTAACATAGATTTTAATTTCCTGCTGCGCGCCGCCGGTAATGTAAA
This sequence comes from Bacillota bacterium, assembly GCA_023415375.1. Lineage (GTDB taxonomy): Bacteria > Bacillota > UBA4882 > UBA8346 > UBA8346 > UBA8346. The sequence goes on along the minus strand of JAEZKW010000249.1, from coordinate 441 downwards.
CCTGGCCCACACCGGGAACCTGGCTCAAAGCCGGACTAATTTGTTTATCAACCAATTTGTACAATTTTTTTTCCGATAAATTACTGGTCGCACCCAGACGCAGAATAGGCATGTCACTCATAGAGAACTTCATCAATATTGGAGTTTCGACGCCATCCGGTAAACTGGATACCACTTGATTTACTTTTCGTTGGGCATCCTGCAACGCTAAACCGACATTAATGCCTTGCTTATAAGCAATATTGACAAACGAGACTCCCTCGGAAGAGTTTGATTGAAGCGAATCTATTCCGTCCAAGGTTGCGACGCCGTCTTCAATTTTTCTGGTAACTGTTGATTCAACTTCATTGGCTGCTGCGCCGCTATATTGGGTAATAACAAATATGTTGGGTATTTCGATATTGGGAACCAATTCATATTTCAACTGCGCATATCCGAAAA
>JAEZKW010000210.1 GCA_023415375.1 Bacillota bacterium | reverse complement strand
CCTATGGAGCCGACACCCGGATTTGAACCGGGGACCTGCGCATTACAAGTGCGCTGCTCTACCAACTGAGCCATGTCGGCAATGAATCAATGAAGCATAAAATATATTACCACAGATAGCGACAGTTTTCAAGTCCTGGAGAGAATATGGAAAATATTTTAAAGTTCTAAACAATAAGAGATTGATTCTGCAAAAAAGCACCCCTTCTCTCTGAATTTATTATTCGAAGAAAAGGGGATCCGTGGTTCGTTGAATGGCTCCAAACCATATCCCTTCATAATGAACAAGATTTAGTTTTTTTGCATTTCTTCTGCTACCCGAAACGGGTCACTGGTAATTACACTTGTGGCATAAAGCTCCATTGCTCCAAAATCCGTGGTCTTATTATTCGGATCACCGCGGTCCACAATCCGTACTACAGCCGGGAAACCATTCCAGTCCTCAGATGTTGGTGCCAGCGGCGGCACATATAGCGCCAAGTTAAAGCTAATCGCGCACATTCCCATAAATTTTTCCAGTACTCTATGAACCGCATCATACAAGGGAACTCCGGGTTCTGGGGCGATTAATATAATCTCCTTCTCCTTAATTGGAGTGAGATAAGCCATCCCTTTGACTCCACCGTCCCATTCCCAGCCAAGTCCCAGTGAACTATGTACTTTATGTAGATCACAAAAGACACATGTACCATGGTCCTTCATATAGTTTTGAAAAATACGCCGCCAAGATTCAACTTTAGGGTAATGCATCCCTTTGGTTAGCGTCATTTGTGCATGCCCATGGATAATCGAAGCACCGCTTTTCCACAAACAATTCCACATAAAGAAATAATATTTTGCCTCTGGATCTTGCTCCCGGCCTTTTCTAGCCCATTCAAAACCAGTTTCAAAATAATCTGCAATAGCGTCCCGGGATATTTTTAAAGGATTATGCTCGTTAAAAATTACCAGACCATGATAACCGTCGTATTTAGCCACATTACTGGCAGAAATACAATGACCGCCATTTACCCGCCCAAAAGTATCGGCAGGAGTACCCTCAGTAGGTTTACAGAAAGGATCGCCTGCGCTGTTTTCAATAATGTGGCGCACTTCATCATTTACTTTACAGTCCATCGGTCGGCTAGCCCGGATCTCATTAAAAAGCGCCCCTTCCATTGTGACTAAATTGGTAACTTTGGTTATTTTTTGATTCTCAACCTTTTCGAGGGAGCCAAAATTTTTATTGATCCATCCGGTCATATTTTCCGGTGCTTGTAATTTTCCAATAGTGGTATCGACCCTAAAAAAGCGCTCAAATAAATTTTTTTCCGGGCCCGGGAGCTCATTTTGCAGTTCAGCCAAATCGGCAATTGAACGCTTTGTGGTGGTAATCATGGGTTATCTCCTTTTCCTTAAATGTTGGCGTACTCCCTTGCTTGAACCCGCTCCGCCCGATTGGTTATAGCACAGCGGTAAAGTTCAACATATTTAGCGGCTGAACTTTTCCACGAAAAATCTGCGCTCATGGCACGTTGAACAAGGATCCGCCACATATCCTCATATTGATAGGTCTCAATAGCCCTAACAATAGCCGTATACATCGCCATGGCGTCATATTTTTCAAAAGTAAATCCATTCCCATTATGGGTGCGGGGCTCAAAATTAATGACTGTATCCTTTAGGCCTCCGGTTTCCCGAACAATAGGAATACTGCCATACCGTAAGGCCAGTAATTGCCCAAGTCCACATGGTTCAAAACGTGAAGGCATCAAGAACATATCGGAGCCGGCATAAATTTTTTGGGCCAAATCACTATTAAAAGTAAGGTAAATGGCTGCCCGATCCGGATATTTTTGCTTAATGTCTGAAAATAAATGATGGTAGTATTCAGCCCCAGTTCCTAGTAAAATGAACTGAAAATCTAAATTATCCATCATCGCTTCAATCACTTGGCCTATCAAGTCAAAACCTTTTTGGTCGGATAAACGAGATATCATTCCAATTAAAGGCGTATGGGCCTCCGGCTTTAATCCGGCCTCTCGCTGCAAGGCCAGTTTATTCTGAAGTTTAAGCCCAGGGTCGGTGAGATCATAGTTTTGATAAATATGGGTGTCCGTAGCAGGATTATTGATTTCATAATCCACTCCATTCAATATACCATGTAACCGGTCACGCCGTTCTTTAAGCAACCAGTCAAAGCCTTCTCCATATTCCGGAGTAAGGATTTCATGAGCATAAGTTTCACTAACTGTGTTAATCGCATCGGCAAAAAAAATACCCCGGCTCATCATATTCACTTGATTTTCAGGAGCCAACTGCGGAGGTAATAATGATTGGTAATTTTGAATTTCGGCAAGCTCAAGGATCCGTTTTCCGAATATGCCTTGATAAGCCAAATTATGGATGGTGTAAACCGAGACTGTTTTTTCAAAAAATGGATCATCGCGATAAATAGTCTGTAACCAATTTGGAATGATTGCAGTATGCCAATCGTTACAGTGGAGCACGTCAGGCACCCAATGAAATGCTTTGACCATCTCCATCACTGCCCTGCAGAAAAAGATAAAGCGGTCGGCATCATCATGGTACATATAAATTCCGTCCCGATCATAATACTTGCTATTTTCGATAAAGAAGACCGGGACATTCCCACCAATCCTGCCTTCATATACAGAGGCATGCTCGGTTTGTCCATCCATAGGTACTGCTAAATTGCCCCAATTTTCTTTCAACCCGTATATTCCACGGTCAATGAAACCATATAAAGGCATGGCTACCCATACATCATGCCCCTGTTCTTTTAGTGCTTTGGGTAAAGCGCCAGCAACATCTGCCAAACCACCGGTTTTAGCAAAGGGGACTACTTCGGCCGCAAGAACCAAGATTTTTAAAGGGCTTTCGCTCATTGTTTCACTCCTTGTTTTTAACAAATTCCACCACTTAAACATAGTTTAATCGGATCAATGTTTTTTAAACCTTTCGAATATGACTTTTTTAGTAAATCAAGGAGTAAAAATAATGGAAATTTATTTTTGGCTGGCTACTACTCGGTAACCACTCTCTTTCTTCCATTCGGTAACGTTCCCGAAAACTTCGGTGAATTTTTTTTCCAAACTTTTTGCGCCTTGTTTGGTCATAATGACTGCAGCCAGCCATCCTCCAGGATGTAATACTTTATAAGCCTCATCAACCAACGAATAAATTACCTGTTTTCCGGCACGAATCGGCGGATTCGTAACTATAAGATCAAATTTCTGGCCCGGAAAAGCGGCAAATCCTTCTCCCGCTTTAATAATAGCATTTTCAACTTTATTGGATTCTGCATTTTTAATTGCCAATTCTACAGCGCGCTCATTAATATCGCTCATATACACGGTCGATCTTGGCAATAATTTGGCAAGGATTAACCCAATCGGCCCATACCCGCAACCCAAATCCAAAATGGTTTTGAATTCTTCTTTCACAGGGAGAGCTTGAATTAAAATCTTTGTTCCCGTATCCAAATGGTTTTTTGAAAACACACCGGCATCAGTGGTTATTTGTAGGTTGATACCTCTTAATTCAAAGGAAAACTCAACGTAACGGTGCCCGGAGGTGGGCTGAGCCGAATAATAATGGTCGGACAAATAAATCACCTCTCCAATATTATACCGAATTCATTCTGTAAAAGTAATAAAAAGGACTTCCCTTTTCACGGAAGTCCCCTGTTTACTTATATTGTTTAAGCCTTAAACTAAAAGAAGTTATAATGCACAAAGATTCGGGCCTCGGCAAAGCTGGAGGCCAATAGGAACAATAAGCCGTAAATGAATACCTCCCGTTGATCCGGGGTAAAACTTACCGGCCAGAAATTACGCTTCTTCTCCCAATTCCAATCAAGCCAGCTGGATGCAGCCATCCAGGTGAATTGAGTGGTGGAAACGATAAGCAGTAAATAAGAGAACCATACCCACAAACCATAGCGGGCAAAAAGAATTAAGGATCCCAAAACCCTATCCGAGCCCGTGGGGAAAGGTAAAGAGAGACTTCCCATCACTGCGCCCCACATAATTGAATATAAAGCGAAATAAATCATACTCATATTCCAACGACCCACTCTGAAGAAATTCAGGAAAAAGATAAAAATCAGCACAAAAATCAAATTATTAAAGAAGTTTTTAAAGGTTAATAATATCACATTGCCCCAGATACCAAAATTCCTAATTACATCGGCATTGGTGGAACCGAATAATTTAGCTGCCCAAGGGCCAATACCTTTCATAATATCAGGTTTGAAAAGTTTCTGGACCATGAATGAATTTTCCAATAAATTGATTTTATTATAGGCAAATGTGAAAAAAGCCCAGCTTCCAAAGAAAAGGATCAGGCCAAAAATTAAAAACCCACAAATTCGAAGATAAACATCTTCATGAAATAATAAATTATAAATTCTTTTGCAAAAACCAGCGAATCCCTTAGATGCCTGCTTCTTCTCTATTCTGGCGCCAGCCGGTTTACCAGGTTTCGTTGACAACGGCTTCAAATTGAACTTCCCCCTTATTAATTTTCGAGCTGCTCAAAAGGTTAATACATGCGCGTTAGCCCATTATCCGATATACACTATATGACGCATTCATAAAACAGCCCAATATAATGTAAAACGAGCCTTTTTTCTTTTTGTTACAGCCCTACTAAAATTCATTAAGTTCTATTCGCCATCGTTCGATGTTTCCCTTCTGTTTCCATAAAAAAGACTCCAGGCTATTTATTTAACAGGATTGGTACGATTTAGCTGCTCGTACATCATTTTCGCTAAACCAATACCTTGTCCATTTTCTGCAATTCTTTTGGACATCTCATCTTGAAACATACTTTGAAAATATTCACCCCCAAAACCCTCACCGAACATTTTTTGAGAGCTTTGCATGGTTTCCAGCATTTGGCGGATCATCAAGGCCTCAAAATTTTGGCAAGCCTTTAGCATCTCTTTTTGTTTGGCAGTCATCGGTTGAGGTTTCTGGAATTTCAACTTTTGGGCCGTGACCATCGTGGCCAGATTTATTGGGTTCATTATCGTGGCTCCCTCAATTTATTGATTTATTGAAACTCCAAGGTTCCATATAAAGCTCCGGCTTCTTTAATCGCAACTATTACAGCAATAATATCTTGGGGCGTAGTCCCCACGGCATTCAACGCTCTAACAATTGAACCGATGGTGGTCCCATCCGGTAAAACCAAGACCCTGCCGCTATTACCATAGGCAGCCAATGGATCATTTCCCGTACCATTTCCATCATTTGCAGACCCATTGTTTGCCGGAGGATTAATCTTGACACTTATGTTCCGGCAAGTGACTGCAACCGAGGCTATTTTAACTTTATCACCAATGACAACTGAACCATCTCTTTCGTTAACAATGACTTTAGCAATACCATCCGGCGTTATCGATAAATTTTCAATTTCAGAAATAAAGCCAATTGGATCCGAGCTTTTTTCACGAGGAACCATCACTTCAACTGAGCCCATATCAATGGCTTTTGCTACACCCGGAGCGATGTTTTCATTGATACTTTGAGCCAGCCTGGAAGCTGTAGTAAAATCGGGATTATAAAGTGACCATCTTAACTTACCACTTAAATCGAATTGCATCGGAGCATCCCGTTCAACAATTCCTCCCTGTGAAATGATTCCCACAGTGCCACTATTTCGCTGATTGGCCCCAGTACCAGCCGGTGATGGACTCCCGATATAAACCCGCCCCTGGGCCATAGCATAAACCTTGCCGTCAGAGCCATTTAGCGGGGCCTGCAATAAGGTTCCTCCCTGAAGGCTTTTGGCATCTCCTAGAGAAGCAACCTGTACATCAATTGTTTCACCTATATGTAAATATGGAGGAAGAGTTGCAGTAATCATGACCGCAGCCACATTTTTAATCTTTAAATCAGCCGGAGTAACCATGATTCCCCATTTGGCCAACATATTGATGACCATTTGAGTATTAGCTCTAGAGCTATCTCCTGTTCCATTCAGTCCAACAATGATTCCCATTCCAGTTAGCTGATTATTCCGTACTCCTTGCAGTTTAGCAATATCTTTTATTCGGGTGGAACTGCTCATCATATCTGCAAATGTCGCACTTGATAGGGCAGTTAAACTTATTATAATAATCACAATCGTTGCGATAATCTTCTCTAAAATCTTCAAACTCACTACGATCACCTCTTTAGCTATCAGAATTCACAATCGCTGGCGAGTTAATTACTGCATATTGAGTTCGACAATTCCATTTCCCGTAACTCTGGCTTTAAAGATTTTGTGACTGAGTGGATTTATTATCATAATCTCATTACCAAGCCATCCATCAGCCTTAGCCGTTCCCAAGATGCTGATGGCCACATTTTCATCCTTCACAGTCACTATAACTTGTTGGTCCTTGGAAACCAACGGTAGCGGTTGAAACCAGTCTTTCTGTAAGATTTCACCTTGTTTGATTAACTTTGTAACTCGGTTGCCGGATTGGATTACCCCTAGAAATTCCCTACCGTTTTCTAACTCTATCTCCACTAATTCAAAATCCGACGGATTGATAACGGACTGGTATGGTATGTTTCTTAATGCCCGGTAAACGAGAGCAGTTGCCCTTATTTTTCCGCTGATATTCAGAACCCTGCTTTCCATCCCTTTTGTTAAAACCACTTTAAAAAGTGCCGGACCTACTTCCGCCGGATTTCCAACAAAAGAGGCAACCGTCTTCCATTCTCCCGGGCTTAAAAGCATTTTTTCGGGTATATTCCGCAATTCCACCCAACGCTTCAAAAAGTGAGGTTTTTTTTCGGCCACTAGACCTTCAATTGCTTTTTGGATATTTTCCCCATCAATACAAGCAGCTAAAGACTTTACGACAACCTCATTGTCCATCTTTAACGCAAGGGTAAACGGAAAATGGTATTGCTTTAAAAGTGAATTTAGATAGTCGCGGTTTAAGACTCGCTTTTGCCCCGGTACCGGAATTGGACCCAACTCAACTTGTTTAAGATAATCACTGACGCCGGCTTGTCCGCCCCGGACAACTCCCAAATCCGATAAATATAACTCGGAGCCGCTTACCGTAACCGTGGATGGGATTTCCAAAGTTACCATCGGCGACCCGTTGCCAATGCCCACTGCAAATGCCGGAGCACCCATCATCAGTACCAGCCACAGTATGTACCATTGCTTTATTTTCTTAAACCTAGTCATGGCTTAACGCTTTAGATTGTTGGCGGTTTGCAGCATCTCATCCGAAGCTTGCACCGCTTTGGAATTGATATCATAAGCCCGTTGAGCAACAATCATATTGACCATTTCTTCAACGACCTTTACATTGGACATTTCCAAAAAGCCTCCCAGAACTTGACCAACTCCCTCAGCTCCGGGATTGGAAACAACCGGATCCCCCGATGCGGCTGTCTGGGCATATAAGGACTGGCCTTTATTTGATAAACCAGCCGGGTTAATAAAAGTAGCAAGTTGAATTTGACCGATCTGTTGTGGCTGTATCTCTCCGGGTACCTGTACAGAGACGATCCCATCCGCACTTACACTGATACTTTCAACATTTTGAGGGACAGTAATTCGCGGCTCCAGATAATAACCATCAGATGTAACGATGCTTCCTTCCGAATCAAGCTTAAAGGCGCCATTTCGGGTATAATTAATGAACCCATCTGGCATTTGAACCTGGAAAAAACCATTCCCTTGAATTACCATATCTAAAGGATTTTCAGTCTGTTGAAAATCTCCCTGAGTAAAAATTTTAGTGGTAGCTACTGGGCGGACGCCGTGTCCTTCCTGTAAACCGGTAGGAAGTTGAACTTCCTGATGGGTGTAACTACCGGGTTCCCTGAGTGTTTGATATAGAAGGTCTTCAAATTCGGCTCTTGATTTTTTAAACCCACTGGTATTAACATTCGCTAAGTTATTCGATATTGTATCAATATTCAGTTGCTGGGCCAACATGCCAGAGCCTGCTGTCCAAAGTGCTCGCATCATGGGGGATATCCTCCTTAAAAAAATAAACTGCCCATCACAAAAACATGAGGCAGTTAAGTTTGATTTATTCAATCGAAAGATAGCAATCGGCTAATCTCTCTAAAAACCTCCGCAAGCGGTCCGGTTCTCTTTTCTTAAAACTGCCAAATATAATATTTAATTGCCAATATTACTTTGCCAACTCATTAACCAGTTTATCAAGGGTTTCATCGTGAGAAGTCAGTGCTCTTTGGTTTGCATCATAAGTGCGGGTGATATTAATCATTTGAACCATTTCTCGCACCGGATTTACATTGGAGTGCTCTATAGCTCCTTGCAAGATCCGAAATTTGCTCGCAGGTACCGCCTTATCATTGGTATACTGAGTATCCCCTTGTTTTCTCATGTCTTTCGAACTAAAAAGTTGAAAAGAATCTACAACCTGTCCATTTTGCATGATTTGCCCCTCTTCGGTTACGGAAAACTCTCCATTAATACGGATGGGACCATTAGTTCCCAGAATTTTATATCCATCCTTATTCACCAAATAATGGTCCTTGTCAAGTTGAAAAGCACCAGCCCGGGTGTAACGGACCCCATTTTTAGTTTGAAGTGCGAACATTGCATCACCATCGATTGCGAAATCTGTGGGATTATCCGTTTGGCTAATCGCTCCACTGGAAAAATCAACGACTTGAGTTACTGCCTGAACTCCTAAACCTAATTTTCCAACTTGCTGCGGCCAACGTTTTGAATAAGCATTAAGAAGTAATTCTGCAAAAGGAACTGTAGTACAATTATCACGTTTAAAACCTACAGTATTAATATTGGCCAAATTATTGGCAGTTACATTTTGACGGTCCATCTCTGCTACCATACCAGTACATGATGTATAAATTCCTCGTAACACTTTTTCACCTCCCATCCGAAATAAAGATATCTTCACTTAAGTTATCGGATAGTCTGGTAGAAAGATTAGAGCAAAAGAGTAAAAATAAAAAGCTTTGTCAAAAATCTTTTGACAAAGCTATCGACAAACTCAACTACCACCGACTGGAGGTCGGCTAAAGAACCGGGGGATTTAAACCCGAGGTCAACAGTTAAGCCTAAGCTATGGAATAGCTTCAGCATTCGGCTAAAGTCATGTAAATGCGCAGAGTTTAAATCCCATAGTTAAGATAATCACTTGCTAAGATCCGGTTTAAAAAACCGATATATTTTTTTGTTGAGAAATCCCCCGAAAGAAGAGCCAAATCGGTGCGTTCTCGATAAACCGGCTATCAAACGAGCCAATTTCATGGTATCATGACGGATAACATTGGACTTAACAATAATTTTTGTTCCCAGTGGTGTTATACCGAGTTCTCCTATTTTAACCAAGTCTGCCACAACCGGTTCTGCACCTTCCTCAATGTACCGTTCCAAAATATCCTGTGGAACCTCCTCAGTATTGGTAATCGCAATATCAATAAGTCCCGTACCTGCATGATTAATAATAGCTTTAATATGGTCGCTGGCTGAATAATGATCAGTCTCTCCAGGTTGAGTCATGGCATTGCAGATATAAATTTTGACCGCTTTCGATCGCTTAATGGCCGTAGCAATATCTTTAACCAGTAGATTTGGAATAATGCTAGTATATAAACTCCCTGGCCCTAAAATAACCACATCGGCCTCATTAATGGCATTAACCGCCTCAGGTAGTGTTTGAATATGATTTGGATCAAAAAAAACTCGCTTTATTGGCTGTTTCGATTTTGATATTTTCGACTCACCAGCAACAATGGTACCATCGACTAACTCTGCTTTTAACACAACATCCTCCAGTGTAGCCGGCAATACTTGCCCCCGCACAGCCAATACCTTGCTGGATTCCCGAATTGCGGCTTCAAAATCACCGGTAATCTCAGTCATTACGGTCAGAAAAAGATTTCCAAAACTATGTCCTGCTAAGTCAGTTTCCCCTTGAAAACGGTATTGCATTAACCGCTCCATAAGCGGCTCTAGATTGGCCATCGCCACTAAACAGTTTCGAATATCGCCCGGGGGCAGAATCCCAAATTCGCGCCGTAAACGCCCCGAACTTCCACCATCATCCGCGACCGTTACTATCGCAGTTAAATTAGGCGTAATTTCTTTTAAACCGCGTAAAATGGTCCCAAGCCCAGTGCCGCCACCTATTACAACAATTTTGGGACCCCTTGGGCTTCTCTCTTTGGGCTTCACATCATTTTGTGAAATCCAAGCTACCATGGCCCAAAAGAAATGAATCGTACTGATTAAACCGATTATTGATCCCAAAAGCGTAAAAACGATCCCTAATGAAATATACCCTATTGCCGTTAAACCAATGATCCAAAAATGGCCGGCAACTAAAATACCGACTACAATCAAAGAAAGCGAGACCCATAACCATAACAACCAAGCCACCACAATAAAATTGGGCCTATGTTTTCCGAACATCCTCGGTCTCCCTTCTAGCGCCTAAAACGCATATGGATGGTTATAAACAAATCAGTATTGCTTATGCACCTCAATACCTAATGTAATTCCTAAATATCCCGGTGATCTACCACCACTTGATAACCTTTGGTACGCATAAAATCTCCTAATTTATTGGCAATCGTCACCGAACGGTGTTGACCGCCTGTACAACCAATACCCACAATCAAATTATTTTTCCCTTCCTTGATGTATTGCGGTCCAAGAAAGTCCATTAAATCATACAATTTTGATAAAAATCTAGCCGTTACCGGCCATTTGAGGACATAATTTGCAACCTCCGTATAATTTCCGGTTAACTTGCGCAAAGAATCTACATAATGAGGGTTTGGTAAGAATCGGACATCAAATACCAAATCAGCATCCAGAGGAATCCCATTTTTAAAACCAAAAGAAACCACTGTTACCAACATTTTTTCCTGTTGTGGCAGTTGACTGTAATTTTGGTTAACCACTTCATGCAAACCCCGGACATCGAGGTCGGAGGTATCAACAATCATTGTGGCTTTTCCCCGGATCTCCTGTAATCTTTCGGATTCAGCCTTTATTCCTTCAAGGATACTGCCAGAAGCCGATAACGGATGCCGGCGCCGACTCTCTTTGAAGCGGCGAACCAACACTTCTTCCCGAGCCTCCAAATATAACGTTTCATAAGTAAACCCGTTTTGTTCCAAACTTTCCAACGCTTCAAAAATGTCATCAAAAAAGCTACCACCCCGAATATCAACCACTAAAGCTATCCTATTAATCCGTCCATCCGATTGTGCACAAAGCTCAGCAAATTTTGGAATTAATATCGGCGGCAGGTTATCTACACAAAAATATCCGAGATCTTCAAAACATTTTATAGTCTCGGATTTTCCGGCCCCGGATAAACCGGTAATAATGACAAATCTGATACTTTCAGGCATCTTAAAATCACTCTTTTCTTAGGGTTGTTAATTTATTCTCCCTTCAAGTACCATTTCCTGCAAATACCCTCGCAACTATTATAAAACTACCAGAAAGCCACGGCTAGCTGATAATTCTTCTGGAATTGTTATCTGCAAACATTAAAGAAGATTATTTGAAAGTATTCCAAAATATACTAAAAAAACGAACCCATCGGCTCGCTATTCTGTCAAAATTATTTTCTATGAATTTTTTTGAAGGATATTCGTTAATATAAAGAGTTATTCAACGATTGGTTTTTATATTTATTCCATTTATTTTAAGATGTTATCCAGGCGATCTTTTCAACTAAGGCCCTCATCCCTAACATTCAGTACTTGTTCAGGTTTTAAGCCGGCTTTTTGAGCAGCAACAACTCCAGAGCTTAACCGGCCAACCCTCTCTGGTTGATGAGCATCGCTTCCAATAGTGAATTTAGCCCCTTCCCGGGCAGCGGCTTGAATAAAATCAACCGACTTGAAACCATGTAATGTGTTAATCTCCAGGGCTGTATCATTCTTCACGCAGGCTCTGGCTAGTTCCTGCGTATCAATACTAATATTGAGTCCAGGATGAGTAATTATATCAATATCATTGCGAAAAACTGCGGCTACCACTGCCTTGGTATTGTCATTCCGAGCAATTTGTCCTTCACGAGGGCTTAAACGGGCTAAAATCCACCGAGTCATAAATCGGGCCCCATCCTGAAATGTTTTAGGGCGAATGGTAATATGAAAACCTGCCAAAACCTGGTCTAACCTTTTTTGTAGCTCCAAAGGGATATCCAGATCCCCCTGAAAACTAGTTATATTAGCTTCAGTTCCAGCTAATATAGTCACTCCTGAGATTTCTTGCTGGACTTTTTTGGTTTCCTCAATAATTTTATCAAAAACTTCTAAATCTGTGGAGCCAATATGGCCCCAATTGGCCGGACCATGATCGGCAATCCCCAATACTTCTAAACCTCTTTCTTTGGCTGCCTTTGCATTATCGTAAATTGTTCCTGTCCCGTGAGAATATTTGGTATGAGTATGGTAATCAGCAATTGCTCGCCACATATTAAAATCTCCTCCCATCCTATTTTGCCCGGACAAGAGGAGAATAGTCATTGCCTTTTTCTGTAATTACATTTCTTGACTTTACTGCGATTATAGTTGTTTACTGTAAGTTTCTAAACAGAAACTGCAGCTTAACCATTTAAGAGCTAATCTTATTCTGTTTTTTATCCTCAAAACGTTCGACGGCTAGCTGCAATAAACGATCGATCAGTTCAGTATAACCAATTCCGGTTGCTTCCCACATTTTAGGATACATGCTAATCTTGGTAAAACCCGGAATAGTATTAATTTCATTGACATATATTTCGTTTTTTGTCATGTCTACAAAAAAATCAACCCGAGCTAAACCGGCACAGTCTACCGCCTTAAAAGAACGGATTGCTAAATCCTGAACTTTTTGAATCAAATCAGGCGCTATTTTTGCTGGTATGATTAATTGGGAATCATTAAGAATATATTTTGCTTCATAATCGTAAAATTCAGTACAAGGAACAATTTCCCCTGGTATTGAAGCTTCCGGTTCGTCATTTCCAAGAACCCCGCATTCAATCTCTTTTCCAGTTAACATTTTCTCGACAACAATTTTCCGATCATACTCTGCAGCTAGATCCAAAGCTTCTTTCAGTTCATCTCGTTGATGAGCTTTAGAGATCCCCACACTTGATCCTAAGTTGGCAGGCTTAATAAAACAAGGATATGCTATTTTTTTTTCAATTTCATTCAAAACACGTTCCGGATTGCTTCGCCATTCTTTACGTAAATAAACCAGGTAATCCCCAACAGGTAACCCATTCTGTATAAATACTGCCTTCATTAAGGCTTTATCCATACCTACTGACGAAGCAAGTACTCCTCCCCCGACATAAGGAATACCGGCTAACTCAAGCAAGCCTTGAATAGTACCATCTTCTCCAAAGGGACCGTGCATCACTGGAAAAATAACATCGACTTTTTCCAAAATACCGGATAAAATCTCCCCCTGTTTTTGGTGGCTTATTAATGAGATGGGTTCATTAGTACTGCTCGAACCTAAAAGCCGTACCTGAAGTTCTTTACTTTCAACCAAAGGAACCGGCGACTGTCCAGGTAACCATCGCCCTTCTTTGGTAATCCCAATAGGCACTACGTCATATTTTTGACGATCGATGGCGGATATAACCGAATTAGCCGACAAAATTGATACCTCATGTTCGCCGGATCGTCCCCCATAAATAAGCCCCACTCTAATCTTCGACAATAACGATACCCTCTTTCGATTTCGCAATTTCTTAAAAATTACAATGCTTTATTTCAAGTCTATTCTATTCTTAAAGCTTTTTCCCTGCCCTTTTTTCAAACTCATTCGGGCGATGAAAATACTAATCTAACTCTCTCTTGATTTGCCGAAATTCTTCCAGACTGATTTCTCCTTTTACCAAACGTTCTTTAGCAATAAATAGTAAGGAAACTTCTTCTTTGGGACGGGTTAAATATTTTGACCGATTAAGGAGACGCCAACGTACTCCGAGGAATATGATTATACTCAATAAAATATAAAACAACCAACTTTTAGAAGGCCACGGAGCCTTCACTAGAAAATCCCATATTTTAATTGCCAAGGAAGGCAAAAATAAAAATATCGTCGCAAAACTGCCCACCCACACGATAACTTTTCCCTTCATAAAAAGGCCCTCCTATTTCAAACTAAAGCTTTCACTTTATTTTATTATTACAAGCAATACCGATTTTATCCTTTATTGGAAGAATATTTAAAGAAACAAAATGAACTATGTTTTTTTGGCGTACTCTAATAGAATGGAGAAGAGTAGAGAATTTATAGAAGAAATTAGCAATGCGGAAATAAAAGAGGAATTAGTATGCCGCCCAAATTAGGGCATCATCTATAATATCATGGACTAAAAAGTAGCCTAAATAAGTCAAATAAGAAATATAGTTCATCATCTTATTAGATTCCCAGCATTGATTTGATGATGCTGATGACCTGAATACCATCAAAAGGTTTGACAATATAATGTTTAGCACCGGCTTGAATCGCTTCCATAACGACTTCTTTTTGCCCCAAAGCGCTACATACAATTACATTCGCAGAATTATCGAGCTCTAAAATTTTCTTGGTTGCGGTAATACCATCCATATCCGGCATCGTAATATCCATAATCACTAAATTAGGTTGTTCTTTTTCAAAAATTTGAACTGCTTCAGTTCCGTTTTGTGCTTCAAATATATTGGAAATGCCACATTCTTCAACGACTTTTCGTAACATCGTCCGTGCTAGGGTTGCATCATCAACAATTAGTACTTTCAATAATCTACACCTCTCATTTAATGGTACATAGTATAATCATAAGTTCAAAAGTAAATCAATTCAATTATTTTTTTT
>JAEZKW010000115.1 GCA_023415375.1 Bacillota bacterium | reverse complement strand
TAATTCAACCGCTGGGGACCACAAGGTCCCCAATGAACTCTTTAAAGAAAGGAGGCCCTCTCCATGAACGATATCAAGCGAGTTATCATTGAAAATTTCCAAAGCCATAAAAAAACCATTGTTGAATTTGCGCCAAATGGGCAATTGACTGTAGTAATCGGGCCTTCAGATACAGGTAAAACAGCAATTATAAGGGCGCTCCGATGGGTCCTCAATAATGCTCCTCAAGGAATTGATTTCATCCGGGCTGGTTGTACATTTGCCCGAGTAAGTATTGAGTACCAAAGCGGCCATATAGTTATTCGTGAGCGTTCCGCCAGTAAGAATCAATACAAAATCATTGCACCTAATACAGCGAGAGAAGCGCCAGAAGTTTTTGAAGGTTTTGGGATTGATGTTCCCTTAGAAATTCGAAAAATTACAGGTGTTCAGCCGGTAACAATCGGGGACTTGGAATTAAATTTAAATTTGGCCGAACAACTTGACGGGCCATTCTTAGGGAAATCGGTAAGCGCTGGAACACGGGCAAAGGTGTTAGGTAAACTTGCCGGGACAGAAGAAATCGACCAGGCAGGAAAAACTTTAGGAACTGATTTGTTTCATCGAAATCAGGACAAAACAGACCTTACAGCGGAATTGGCTGACCTAGAAACTGCGATCAGTGGATACGATTATTTACCCGTTATGGCACAAAAGATTGCTCAATTGGAACAGTTGGCCGAAACGATTCGGTCAGGCCAGGAGCGATATGAAAAACTGATAGCTCTAAAAAACAATTATGTAGTCTTAAGTCAAAATATCTCTTCCTGCAATCAAACTCTAACGAAATGGGCTCAAGTTGAAACAGCTGAAAGTGTCATGATTGCGTCTCGTGCGGCTGGTGAAAAATCGCAAAATTTACAGGCTCTTAAATCCAGGTTGAAAGATAACGAAGCGATTGTTATCGATCTCCAAAAAGTATTGTCTAGATTTCAAAACCTGGATATGGCAGTCGATAAAACTAATCAAGCTGAAAATGGCCTAAAAACCCAAAGTACTCTTTCAATCAATAAAAGTATGTGGGCGACCGTTACCATTAAAATTGATGCCGCCAAAGACCTTTTAAGACGATACGCAAATTTAAACCAAGCGGCAGACCTCTCTGCTGAACTCGACAAATCCAAGGGAAGTTTGACCAGTTTGACTTTATTAAAAAATCAATGGAACACAATCAAAAATGCTTCAAACAATGCCCAAATCACAATAGAAAAATTTAGTAATATCGACCAGGCTGAATCCCTAGTCGCGTCGGTCGCAAATGGTATGGCGAGAAAAGCAGATTTAACACTACTGTCAACACGGATTACTTCCACTTTATCAAGTATAAATCAATCCAGAGAAGCTGAATCAAATTGGGAACAACGCACAGCGGAACGAGAAGTAGTCTATCACAATGCTTTAATGGACTGTGGAGTTTGCCCAACTTGCGGAACAGTGTTAACAAGTAATAACGCTTGATTACAATTTTTTATCAGGGGGAATAAAGCATGGACAACATTACAAACCAAACGGATATTTTAGCCCGTTTAAATAACCTTAAAGCCCAAATTGAGCAAGGCAAGACCGAAAAAGCCAAGGCACAAGCAAACCTTGAAACATTTACCAAGCAGCGTGATGAAATCATTGCTCAATTAGCTCAGCTCGGGGTAACTCCGGAAAACTTAGATGCCGAAATCGCCAGATTAAATCAAGAAATTATGGCTAATTTGGAGCAGGCTGAAGCTCTTTTGAAAGGGTGATAGCTATGACTAATTTAGTGGCCGTTCAATCGGATTTATCTGTACTGAAGTCTCAATATAACCAGGGGGCCGGTCAACTGGCCCTCTTGAAAAAGCAACAAGCCGAGAAGCAGCAAAAATTAGCGCAAGCGGAAAAAGATATTGAAACTTGGCAGCAGGTACAACTTTTACTTTCTGAAGTCTCCGAGTTTTCAAGGCAACAGTTAAAGCTCAGGATCGAAGAAACAGTCACGGCGGCATTACAAGCGGTTTTTTGTGATGACCGGATAAAATTTCAAATTGAGATTCGGACCCTTAATGGGAAGCCGGCGGCGGATTGGTCAATCGTAAACTGGTACGGCAATACTTCGGTTACCGCCAGCCCCGAAGATTCTAAAGGTGGCGGGGTAACGGATGTAGTCAGTTTGGCGCTTAGATTGGCCTTATTGGAACTAGCAAGGCCGAAACCACAAGGTCCCATTATCCTCGACGAACCCGGTAAGATGATTAGCCGTGAATACCTCGCCAATGTGGCAGAATTTCTTAAACAGTATTTGCGGAAGACCGGGCGGCAGGGAATCATGATTACTCATGCCGAGCCTCTGGCCGAAGTGGCAGATGTAAGTTACCGAGTGAGCCAAAAAGAAGGCGTTAGCGAGGTGACAGAATTATGAAAAAGCTCAAATTTATACAGACCAATGATATTCATTGGAAACTGGCTAGCCCCATTGGAAGAATAGATATTTATTATGAGGCAATCGGTGCCAAGTTATTTGAAATTTTTGCAATGGCTGAGAATATTGGTGCTGATGGGATATTGATCGCGGGAGATTTGGTTGATACTCCTGGAATCGGTTATGATGCCCTCCGGAGCTTAGGCAAATTATTAATTCAATCACCATGTCCAATTTATACCATTGCCGGTCAGCACGATGAATGGAGTCATAATCCGGAATCGTTAAGGCGGACACCTTATGGAATTTTGGATAGTTTTGGCCTTATAAGAAGTGTAGCTGATGATCCAATTCTTTTGTGTGCCGGTAGCGTTCCTGTAATAATATCAGGCCGAAATTACGACTATGAGGCGGATGTGGAAGAAGACTATTACGAACCAAATTATGACAACTTCCCTGTAACAAAAGAAAAACCGGTTATTATTCATTTGGCTCATGGCACAGTGCTAACAGAAACACCGATTTATGAGCGATTTACCCTTATTAGTCAAATTAAGACTTCTGCTGATGTTCTATGCGTTGGAGATTATCATGCTGGAATCGGTGTAAAAAAAGTTGATCATACAGTTGTTGTTAATCCGGGAGCGTTGGCACGGCTTAAAGCGACTGAAGAAGAAATGACACGGACAGTCCAAGTGTCAGTGATCGAGGTCGGAGAGGACCGAAGTATTGATGTTCGACTTATCCCCCTTGAAAGCGCAATGCCCGGAGAAAAAATATTGAGTCGTGAACACCTGGAAGCCGAGGCAGCCAAGGAAGAACGAATGGAAAAATTCCTTGAGTTATTAGCAAGTGAGGGCGAAAGCAAATTCATGGAAGTCCGGGACATAGTGGAAGATATTGCGGCTCGTAAAAATATCCCGGACCCGATAAAAGCTGAAACCCTAAAGCGGATTGATTCTGCCAGGGAAGAGCTCGCGAAAATGGGTGTGGCCTAAATGGTCTATTTAATATGCTTTGAACGTCCATTTGGACACGCTCACCACTATATCGGATATTCCGATGACAGCCGCTTTGCCGCCCGGATTGAATGCCACCGAAAGGGACGTGGATCGAGGTTACTCCGGGCCGTCAACGAAGCCGGGATAGATTGGAAAGTGGTCCGGACTTGGCCCGGTAAGGATGGGAATTTTGAACGGAAACTCAAAAATCGGAAAAAGGCGTGGCAATTATGTCCGGTGTGTCGACGAAAAAATGAAAAGAGTGATAAATCATGCCAGCAATTAAACCTGAAATTCCAAACGATATAAACGAATTAAAACGGAGCTGGTGGGATCTTCGCCATAAATTACAAGAATCCCGCCAAACTTGCAATGAATTACGATTACAGTTAATTCAATATGAAAAAGTGTCGTATTTAGCGGATGGATTGATAATGGAACTTAATACGAAACGACCGGAGCCGGAATTGTTAGATAATATCAAAAACAGATTACATCGGGAACTATTATCGGTTTCAGTTAATAAGGTTCAATTCAATGGGGTTCGTAGACAACGTGAAGCCGTAAAAGGAGAAAAATGCTCATGATTACAACCCAAAAAGAGAAAGCTTTCGCCGGTGAATTGAAACAGCTCATGGATAAATACAAAGTCCGGATTGAAGTTACTGAAAACTATAACTCTGAAAGTGAAGTTATAGAAATCACCGGCCACAAATTTGTTGGTCCTGATATCGAGATATCTATTGATGATTTTGAATTATATCGCAGTATTTCTTGACGGAGGTACTCTATGAAAATTATTTGTAATCAATTTGACCTTTCAAAATGTTTATCAACCGTTTCAAAAGCGATTGGCGGTAGCCAGTTACCGGTATTGGAAAATATCTTGATTACAGCCAATCCTTTTGAAAGAGAGATAACTTG
>JAEZKW010000061.1 GCA_023415375.1 Bacillota bacterium | reverse complement strand
CGGCCGAATCGCCTTTCAAGAAAACCGTAATCATCCCGCCAAAATCCGTCATCTGTGCGCTAGCGATTGAATGATAAGGGCTGGTAGCCAACCCGGGATAAAGCACTTTTTCAACTTTAGCATGCTGCGCCAAAAATTCAGCGATAGTTCTGGCATTTTGGCAATGGGCCCGCATTCTTACGGCTAGCGTCTTTAAGCCCCGCAATAACAAAAAAGAATCAAAGGGCGACAGGATAGACCCAACGGCATTTTGTAAAAATTTTATTTTGGGTATTAATTCGTCATGATTCGTAACCACAATACCGGCGATAATATCCGAGTGCCCATTCAGATATTTGGTCGCCGAATAGACTACGATATCAAAACCAAATTGTAAAGGCTTTTGGAGATAAGGCGTTGCAAAGGTATTGTCACAAACACTGATTAACTTATGTTTTACAGCCAGGGCGGCGATTTTTTTCAAATCGATGATTTTCAATAAAGGATTGGTTGGAGTTTCCACCCAGATCATTTTGGTATTCGGTTTGATGTTTGCCGCGATCACCTCTGGTTCGGTCATATCTATATACGATACTTCGAGCTGATTAAGATCCTTTTTTACCCGCTCAAAAAGCCGGAATGTTCCTCCATAAAGATCGTTGGTCGCAATAATATGCGAACCGGGTTCAAGGGTATCCATGATGGCCGACTCGGCTGCCAGTCCGGAGGAGAATGCGAATCCGGCTGTTCCTTCCTCCAACGCGGCGATGCATTTTTCCAAAGCAGCCCGGGTAGGATTACCGCTGCGCGAATACTCATAACCCCTATGCTTACCAGGGCTTTCCTGTACAAAGGTTGAGGTGGCATAAATCGGTGTAATGATGGCGCCGGTGGCGCTGTCCGGTTCCTGCCCAATATGAATTGATTTGGTGGAGAAGCCGTATTGATCCATGTTTACTCCTCTATTTCAATTTTTTACGCAAATAATTGATATAATCCATCTTGGTGATTAAACCGTAAAATTGATTCACTTTTTTGACAATTACTAAAAAGCCTTGTTTCAGAATAGTAATGACTTTGGTCAACTCATCGTCACTCGACACTGAAATGATATCTTTGGACATATAATCTTTGACCGGTTGATTAAAAATCGCTTCAGCACCGTTTTCAACAGCTGTCAATATATCCCACTCGTCAATAATCCCTATAACCTCATCGGCGGCAACCACCGGAATTTGTGAGATATCATACATCCGCATTTTGGAATGGGCAAGCAGCAAGGTATCCTCCGGCTTTACGGTAATTACGGTTCGTTCGGAATATTTACGGGTAACCAAATCTTCGATATTCCCCTGGCGCTCATTCCGGATAAACCCTTGATCGGCCATCCAAAAATCATTAAACATTTTGGTTAAATATTTATTGCCGCTATCGCAGACAAAAGTAATGATATTCTTGGGTTCGCTTTGTTCCCGGGCATATTTAACCGCGGCGCTGATGAGGGTTCCGCTGGAAGAACCGGCCAATATGCCTTCTTTCCGCAATAAGGTTCTAGCGGCGGCAAAGCTTTCCTCATCACTGATGGAATAGGCTTTTTTTATCAGCGTCAAATCAAATTGAGCCGGTACAAAATCTTCACCAATTCCTTCCACCATCCAACTGCCGGTCGGCGCCATTTTATTACGATTTACATAATCCGCTAAAATTGAACCCAAGGGGTCGGCCAGGATAATTTCCAGATCCGGCTTAATTTCTTTAAAATAATCGGTGAGTCCTTTCAAAGTGCCGGCTGAACCAACCCCCACCACAATCGCATCAACCCGATGTTCTGTTTGTTCCCAAATCTCCGGCGCGGTTGTTAATTGGTGCGCCAGCGGATTGGCCGGATTATTGAATTGGTTGATAAAAAACGAGTTCGGAGTCTCCTGTGCTATTCTTTGGGCATAATCTTGATAGTATTCCGGGTGGCCTTTCGCCACATCGGATCTGGTAATAAGGATCTCCACTCCCATGGCCTTTAAATGATTAATTTTTTCGATACTCATTTTATCCGGAATCACCAAAATCAGTCGATACCCTTTGACGATAGCGGCCAAAGCCAACCCGATTCCGGTATTTCCTGCTGTCGCTTCAATTAAAATATCCCCCGGCTTAATTTTACCTTCTTTTTCGGCCTGTTCGATCATGGACAGGCCAATCCGGTCTTTGATCGAACCACCAGGATTTTGAGATTCCAGCTTTAAAAATAAGCGGCAAATGCCTACATCAAAGCAATTTATCTCAACCAGCGGCGTATTTCCGATGAAATTAATTATTTTTTTTACTGAACTCATTCCAATCTATCCTTATCTTGTATTTGCTCCGGGCCGATACCGGATGGGGACAACCCCCCGGATCGGCATTGGATCATCACCTTTAGCTTATGTATGGTCAAACAAAATGGCTCTCGTGAAAGTAATTTTCGTGGTTACGAATTCTATGTTGTGATAATGATCTTTGGTTAACCGGGAGCCTTCGTCATACCCTTCATGAAACTTTTGGACTTCATTCATCGATAATCCCCAGGGCCAGATGGTAATTATAGGCGTGAACCGCAGCGTCAGGGCCATCATATAACCTTTCAGAATGTTGGCAACCTTTAAACGCCTCCAATACATTGGTTTTCAGCATCTTTAGGTATGCCGAACAATATAGTATGAAAATTTATATTTATCCTTTCCTAATAATCATGCGATTCTTGTTATAAAAAAGTAAGGCCACATTCCTTTGATCCCGGATTATGGCCTCTAGTTTTCTAGTCGGACATATTTTTACAGCCTAGTTAGTTAGTTTTTTTCCGCAAATGAAGATACTTTCAGAATATCCCCATCCCAGGTTCCTTTGACTGTAATCGTTATATTATCTTTTTTAGTAGCTTTTTTCACATATTCCACCGCCAAACTATGTCCTTTTTGATCAAATTTATAAAACTTGAAAGAGCCGTTTGCCTGCTGGACCAGGATTCCATAACCGGTTGCTGCGCATGATTCCATTTGCAGGCATTTTAAAGTATGCTTAACCGGATCAATAGTTCCGCTGCAGCATTTATCAATAAGCCACCCAGTCAATTCCACGATTACCGGTGCCTCTTTTGTCTTTTCGGAAAGAGCTGAGACTTTTAAAGTTATTCCATTCAGTATACCGGAAGCTATAATCCGAATTCCAGCGTTCTTCTGGGTTTTAGCCAGGATATCTTTTGCCAGCTCCTGACCCTTTCCATCAAATTTATAGAATTTGTATGTACCATCGGCTTGTTTGACGGAAATGCCATAACCGCTGGCGGCGCATTCCGGCATTAATATGCATTCTTTGGTGATCTTCTCCGGGTCATCATGCATATTGATGGAATGGGCTGTTGTTAGGTATCCTTCATAGTCTTGAGGCATTACCATGGCCTCAGCTCTAACTGCCGACTGAAAACCAGACCAGGCGC
>JAEZKW010000048.1 GCA_023415375.1 Bacillota bacterium | reverse complement strand
GCCGAGTTATCGATTGAAGCCCAGGAACGAATTAAGAAATTGGGATACTCAAATGTACATTTCAAAATAGGTGACGGTAGTGAAGGATGGCGTGAATTTGCGCCTTATGATCGGATTATTGTTACAGCTGGAGCCGGAAAATTGCCCAATCTTTTAGTAGAACAATTGAAACCCCAAGGAAAAATGTTAATCCCCATCGGTTCACAAAAGGTTCAGGAATTGTTTTTAATTCAAAAGGACCTTTCGGGAAAAATCACCCAGGAGCCCATCGATCGGGTTATTTTTGTGGAATTTAAAGGGGACTATGGTTGGCATCATTAATGGCTGTTGGCTATTGGCTAACGGCTGATAGCTAATAGCTAATAGCTATCAGCATGCTTGAGGAAAAACTATAGCCATCAAGATGGCATTAAAAGCTACTACCCTTCATATTCATTATTGGAGGGTGGCGCAATGAAAGTAATTGTAGTTTCTCGAAAATATTGGATTGGAGCATTCTTATTAACCGGTTTCGTTATAATCTCCGTTATTACACTGTACCATTCTACTTTACCTGTCAACACTCATTTATATAAGATTCGCGGCAGTTTTCCTCCTTTAGTATATCTCCCGGGTTTCGAACAAGGGCCATCCATCCATGCCAGTGCCGGAGTACTCATTGAGTCCAAAACTGGAGCCGTGCTTTTCGCGAAAAACCCTGACTTGCGGAGAGCTCCGGCCAGTACAACAAAAATGATGACAGCCATTGTTGCCTTGGAAAAAGGCAACCTGAACCAAATTGTAAAAGTATCCCCATTGGCTTCAAGAACCCCTGGTTCTTCAATTTGGTTACGGGCCGGTGATCGTTTAAGCCTGAAAGAGTTATTGGAAGGAATGATGCTGCAATCGGGCAATGACGGGAGTATGGCCGTTGCTGAGGGCGTGGCCGGAAATGTTGAAAACTTCGTGGGTTTGATGAACCTAAAAGCAAAAGAAATCGGAGCTTTGAACACTAATTTTAGAAATCCCCATGGCCTTCGGGCGCCTTCTCATTTTACTACGGCTATTGATTTAGCATTAATTGCCCGTTACGGCCTGGCTCATCCTCATTTTTCTAATTTGGTAAAACAGAAAACCGCTATTGTCCGCTGGGAAGATAAAGCCCAATCTCTCAAAGTCAATAATACCAATCGGCTGCTTTGGTACTTGGAGGGTGCTGACGGCGTAAAAACCGGTACAACCAATGAAGCGGGATATTGTTTGGTAGCTTCCGCCACGCGGGATAATTGTCAATTTATCGCAGTGGTGCTCAACTCAGGGGATCGTTGGGGCGATTGTGCCAGAATGCTGGAGTATGGATTTAAAGAATTCGTTATTCGCAAGATCGCCGACCACCGGGAGCCGGTTACTAGGCTACCGGTTTTAAAGGGTGCCCATCCTTGGGTTAATCTGTATCCAAGAAGTGATTTAAACGCCGTTGTTAAAAAAGATCAGGCTGGGCTCATTGAACCCCAAGTAATTCTATTTTCTCATCAAGCGACAGCCCCTCTACGGCCAGGACAAATCTGGGGCCGGATCGGTTATCGATATCAGAATCAAACAGTAGAAGGAGTCGATTTAATCAATGTTCGCTCATTACCGAAGAAGAGACAGTGGTGGCATTGGTGAAATATTTTAATTTTAAAAATAGCAAGGGGTTTTTTGAAGCGGTTCCGGCTATTAGCGCGACTTTTGTCGGTACCGTGGTGGGAGCCGGTTTTGCCTCAGGACAAGAAATATTGCAATTCTTCGCTATCTATGGAACTTATGGATTTTTAGGAATCATTGCAGCTGTATTTTTAATGGGGCTTGCTGGAGTTAAAATATTCAAAGTGGGCTTTCAGCTTAAACCAAAGTCTTATCAAGAGTTTCTCATTTTTATTCTAGGAAAACATCTGACTCCCATTGTAGATCTGATAATGTTGCTTTTTTTTATGGTATTAATTGGGGTTATGTTGGCTGGAAGCGGCTCTTTATGTGAATCCATGGGAGTAAGCTTTTGGACCGGAGAAATTTTGACGGCTTTTTTATTAATTGGAGTCCTTTTTTTTGATCTCTCGGGTTTAATATCTGCTAATTTAATTGTAATTCCGCTGATGCTTATTGGTTCATTAAGCATCTCATTTTACGGTTTATTCACAAAAAGTGCGACTCCGGTAACACCCTCTTTCAATTTTCAATGGTTTTTTGCCGCCCTTCAATTTTCGGCTTATAATGTCATACTTGCCTTACCGGTATTATTGGCCCTGACTCAAGAATATCCACATTTGGGTCATTTAAAGTCAGGCAGTTGGATGGGCAGTTTAGGGCTCGGACTCATGGCTGGTTTCATGCAATGGGCATTATTATCCCACTTTCCTCAAATGGGAAAACAGGCTTTACCTATGATTGAGCTTGCACGGGGAGCCGGACGGATTCCTTATTTGATCTATGCAGTAATCTTGTGGGGAGAAATGTTTACGACACTCCTTGCAAATACTTATGGCCTCGCTAAACGGCTTATTGTGTTATGGGAATTGCCATATCGTATTTGGGTAATATTGATTACGTTGGCAGGACTGGTGATTGCCCAAGTCGGATTTATTAACCTCATAGCAAACTGTTATCCGTTATTTGGGATTTTAAGTTTGATTATACTGGTATT
>JAEZKW010000359.1 GCA_023415375.1 Bacillota bacterium | reverse complement strand
GGATTTTTTAATAAATATTCCCAAGCTTTGAGGGCTGCTTTGGCCCCTTCACCAGCTGCCACAATAATTTGTTTTTCCGGCACTGAAGTAACATCGCCGGCTGCGTACAATCCAGGGATATTCGTCCGGCATAAGCAATCGACTTTAATTTCTCCTGCCTCATTTTTCTCGACCCAATCTCCCAAAAAACCTTGGTTTGGATCGAGTCCAATTTCAATAAAAACACCTTGAACATTGATTTCAGACCTTTGTTTATTGTGGATATCCTCCAATACGGCTTTTTCCACCGACTTACTGCCCTTAATTTCCACAATTGTGTGGGATAAATATTTTTTGATGTGTTCAAGCTTGTTCAAGCGCTCAACCAAAATCTTATCAGCCGTTAAGCCGTTGTTTGCGACCAAATGTATTTCTGAAGCATAATTTACCAAATCTAATGCCGATTTAATGGCAGAATTACCACCACCGACCACGGCAACCGGGAGATTCCGAAATAAGGGACCATCACATGTAGCACAATAGCTGACTCCTTTATTTCGAAATTCATTTTCGCCTGGAACATTTAAAGTGCGGGGCTTTTTACCTGAAGAAACAATTACAGCCTTGGCAACGTATTCCTGGTCTTTGGTCACTACCTTGAAGATGTCGCCTTCCTTACGAATGGCAACCACAGTCGTCAATTGCTCTTCAAGATGAAGTTCTTTGATTTGGGCTTCAAATTTTTCCATTAATACTTGACCGTCAATCTCCTGAAATCCCATATAATTTTCAATATCGGTTGTCCAATTCACCTGACCGCCCGTATCCTCACTAATAATTAATGCTTTCAATCCTTTGCGGGCTGCAAAAACACCTGCTGTCATGCCGGAGGGACCCGCTCCGACAATTATAAGATCATATGTCATTTCTCTAAACCTCCGGCCTTCATTAATGCAACATACTTTCAAGCCTTTCCGGATCAAATCCCACTACATATTGGCCGCCTTTCTTGATAACAGGAACGCTCCGTTGACCCGTAAGCTCAACCATTTCCTGAGCAGCCCCCGAATCATCCGCCACATCTTTTTCTTCAAAAGAGATCCCTTTATCTTTTAAGTAAGTCTTGGTTTTATTACACCAAGGGCAACTAGGGGTGGTATAGACAACTACATCTTCCATTGTGATTCCTCCAATTAGATTTTTCAGATGTATTGTCTCCAGGTTTTAATTGGACTATCCGGAAGGAAGGAATTACTAAATGGTTAAAAATCCCCTTTTGAACACAATACTTTCACGAAGTAGACACAATTTCCTTATATGATAAATATCGGATTATAAAACAAAAGGAGGGTTAATATGCCAATTAAAAAACTAATGATTGTATTAACTGTATTATCATTACTTGGAATTGCAGCGATTTGCATTGTCGAAAATCCACCGGGTCCACCGCCGGATCCTTCGAAAATGGAAGCTGAATTTAAAAATGGGCTTGATAAATTAGTTGCAGGTAAGGTAATTACCCAAAACCAAGAGTATGCTGTTATTCAATATTTCCAAGACATGCATAAAAATGCTCCACCGCCCCAACCGAGTGACAACTCATCCCCAAATCATGAAGATCCATTAAGTACATTGGTGAGAAATGGTGTAATAACCCAAGATCAGGCCAAAGCAATTGAAAAACTACTTCCTAAACCGCCAATACCAAATAAATAAACTATTCTTAGGATTCCCGCATGTTTACGAAAAAAAGAGTGCATCCTCGCTCTTTTTTTGTTATGTGTGTTAGAATTTTACTTTACTCCGCCTTATACCAACTGGCCCACTCGGTATAGCCTTTGGATGGGGAAATTTTTTTAAGATTTTCTCCTTTTTCATCCATAACATAAAGTTCATCTTGAATAGAATCCCGATTGGATAAGAACAAAATATTCTTTCCCGAAGGAGACCATGTAGGATAAAGGTTATGGCCCCGGCTACTGGTTAAGGTATTTAACTTGTCCGACGCAACTTCATATTTTAAAATAATGCTTTCTGTCGGCAAGCCATAGGGTTGATATTGAAATAACAGCTGTTTGCCGTCCCCGGACCACTCCGGTCTAAATGAACCCATGGTCAAGCTATTGAGTGACATAACCGGGAATACTTGATCCTGAATCAAAAGCATTTTGTGAGTTTCAAGATTATAAAGATATAATGAATAGAAACCGGTTAGCTGATTAGCTGGTCTGGCATAAAAAGTGAGCAGGTGAGAATTAGGCGACCAGATGGGAAGTTCAGGAAT
The DNA here is from genome assembly GCA_023415375.1 of Bacillota bacterium. Lineage (GTDB taxonomy): Bacteria > Bacillota > UBA4882 > UBA8346 > UBA8346 > UBA8346. The sequence continues at coordinate 2,053 of JAEZKW010000359.1, read as the reverse complement.
AACCGTCATGTCTTGGGGTAGAGTCCAACTGGTTTTCAATTTTTCATTCACTTTCTCTTGAATGAATAATTCAAACCGCAATTTTACCCCAGCCTGATGTACCACAGCGACGGCGCTCTGATCTGCATTATATACTTTAATAGAAGACCTGCTGCTGGAGGTGGATAAAGAGTTGGTAAAAGTAGGGGTTGATATAGCCCGGACGCTGTCATCGGAAAATTCAAGGATATAGAAATTTTGTTCATAGGGCGTTTGGGCCAAAATTACCGCCTGATCCGGGGCCTCCGGTGCATCCGAATGATCCGCCAGACTCTGGATCGATATCTGATCCTCTTCAAAGCGGCTCAACAATTTGGTTTTTTGATCAGCCGGGAAATACTCGAAAAGCTGATGGTCCTTATAATAAAGAATATGTTTATGGACTAAGAATACTTTTATATTTTTCCCGCTAACCAAAGTCTGTTGGTCACTGCCATCATCTTTCACCAAGAAAACTGTTCTCTGATCACCGAAGACTTGCGCATAAAGAATATTATCATTTCCTGCATCGGCCATTGCTATGGTTGATACGCTAAGAACGAATAAAATCACCAAAACGGGCAGGATTTTATTCACACACCCCACCTCCATATTCTTTGTCTGCAAATCAAAAAGCTCGGACTTAAAGGTTTCCATCCATGTTCAATCTATGAATTGAATTCAGATCAAAATTTCGCTAAAAAGAACTGCCATTCCTCTCCGTAAACCCTGCAACCTATCAACAAATTCTTGGTAATTGCTCTCCGCTGCCCATCGGTAAAATTCTTTCACCGCCTATTTTGGTACGAATGCTGACTAAACCTGGATTGGCTGAAGTCACTTGTCCGATGATGGCAGCTTCTCTACCTAAAGGAACCTGTCGCAATAGACCTAGTAATTTTTCACTAATCGATTCTTCACAAATAACGATCGCTTTTCCTTCATTTGCAAGGTATAAAGGATCCAGCCCTAGTAAACTGGTAATCCCTTCAACCTGAGGTTTAATAAGTATTCGTTCTTCCTCCAAGCGAATTGAAACCGCTGATTGTTTGGCAATTTCATTCAATGTTGTTGCCAGCCCTCCACGGGTCGGATCCCGTAAAACCCGGATTTGTCCGGGAAATTGTTGAATAAGGGGCATTAACATTCGATTGAGCGGCGCAACATCACTCTCAAGTTGCCCCCGAATTCCCAATTCTCCCCTGGCGAGCAGGATAGCTGCTCCATGGTCACCCATTGAGCCGGTTGCTATCACTTGATCCCCAGGGCGGGCCATCTCTCCGCCCAAACGAATCGAAGAAGCCACAAGGCCAATACCCGTGGTATTAATATAAATACCATCGGCTGCGCCTTTATTGACCACTTTGGTATCTCCTGCAACAACCTTAATATCCGCCTCTAAAGCGGTACTAGCCAAGGACTGTACAATCGTTTCCAGATCCGAGATTAAAAAACCCTCTTCAATGATAAAGCCGATTGTTAATCCTAAAATTTCAGCACCCATCATAGTTAAATCATTAACTGTTCCACATATAGCCAATTTACCAATATCCCCGCCTGGGAAACGCCAGGGAGTTACCACAAAGGAATCCGTGGTGATCGCGATCCTGCTTTGTGAAAGTACACCCGTAGTAGAAGAAGGACAGATTGCATCCTGTAAATGTAAGGGATTGGCAAGTTCCAAGATGGAAGCATCGTTACCCTTTAGTAATTCCGGATATTGCAATCGTGACCAGAAAACCTTTTGAATCAGTTCAGCGGTGGCCTCTCCACCCCCGCCATCAGCCAGTCGAATTCGATCTGCCATTTAAAAACTCCTATTTTACGGATTAAACTCAGTTCCTTTTTTCTGTAATCCCCTACTCAAACTTTGTTGAAGCAATCGAAAGGATGAAAATTTAGCCCTTTTGACTGTCTAAAACAAACCTAACCCTTGCCCCAATGTCATCAAGTTAAGCTAACATAAAATGGAAAATGTATACTAAATGCTTCGTTATCAATCCGCGGGTTAAAACCACACGGCTGGTTAAGTACC
>JAEZKW010000353.1 GCA_023415375.1 Bacillota bacterium | reverse complement strand
AGACAAAGCTGCATTGAAATCTTTATTAATAAACAACTGGACCGAGATGTTTTCAAATTCGGCCAGTTTTAATTGGATATTCGCTACGGTTTGAGTCAGCATATCCAGGGAATACTGGGCTGTTGTTTGAGTAACATTTGCCTTCAAACAAAAATAAGAAAAAGCTCCAATCAAGCAAATCGGCATTAAAGAAACCAAAAGGAAAAAGAAAATGATTTTATTTTGAATGAAATCATTGGGTTGTTTTTTATTTTGAACATCTATCGGTTGCGTGTCTAAAATCATTGGATTACCCTCTATTATTTGTAAATATATAAGGCTTCGTTACTCGATTATAAGGCATATTGCATAGGACCAACGGAAACTTCCGCCGGACTTCATTTCTTCTTTATCATATGCCGTCTTTGGGAAATTTTCAATATAATCCAGTTTTCATTGTCTTATAGTGAAAAAAATCCATCCCAACAATTTGGTAATTTTTCAGTTGCTCAATTGCGGGATGGAAATTTAATTGATCAAGTTGGCGGATTGCAGATTGCCGCCGACCGCATAAACGCTTCAGCCCCAGCGGGTTCTCCCCGCCAAAAAGATCCCCACAAATAAAATCAATAAAAATATGATTCCCGGGATAGATAGATTCCCATCTAAAATCGGGATCGAAATATTGGAGATTTTCAAGTAGAATGGATGATTAATCGGGATCGAATCAATGCTCAATACAAAACAGAATCCCCGGGCAAATAACAATCCCGCCATCGTCGCCATAAATGGCGGAATGTCGAAAAAATGTATCAAACTACCCATAATCATACCGTAAATAACCCCGATTCCCATTAGAATCAATGAGGCCACCGCAGGATGCATATGAAAATCCCGAACCAAAACGGCAATTGCCATGCTGGTGCAGGCAATCACAGCGCCGACGGAGAGATCAGGCACAATTTAACTCTTTTTTAATTCATCGTTTACAGTATAGGAAAAAAATTTTAATCTTTGAATGGACGATTTTTGATTTTCCTATAATATTTTTTACGCCTTCCTATTTGAAAAAATCATTATCTGTTATGTTTGTGTTATATAATTATTGTTTTTTCAATATTAACCTTAAATATCTTGACTTATGTCATATATGTGTTAATGTTGATGTATGAAATGTAATGTTCCGATGGTTCGTATTAAATTGAACTATATGCCCAAACGGTCATGTTGTTCAAAATTTTTACCGAATTTAACACAGCAAAAGCCCAAGTCCCCGACGGGAGGTATCCAAAACATGTCTCAACCGGAAAATAACTTGCATCAGCGAATGAGTATTCCCGAATTGAATCAGTTGCTTCATAACGCAAGTGTTGCTTATCAACGAAATGAAATCTCCAATGGAAATTTATTCGAACTTAAGAAACGTTTCCAGCTTTCGGGTATCGAAGGATTTAAGGACTTAACGGGTCCGCGCAAAAATCATCCGCGAAAAACCCCCGCTTCGATTGTAGAGAAAGTTTTATTATTAAGCATCGAACATCCCGGCTGGGGCTGCGTTCGCCTTAGCAATCAATTAAAAGGCCAGGGTCTTGTGATTAGTTCACCCACCATTCAAAAAATATTAATTAAAAATGAAATGGGTAATAAAAACGAACGCCTTTGGAAATTGGAAGAAAAAGCACTCAGCGGAAAAATACAGCTTAGCGAAGAGCAAATCACAAAAATAGAAAAATTTAACCCCTGCTTTAGGGAACGGACGAATCCCACCAGCGGGCCGGCACAATTATTAGCGCAAGACACCATCATGGTCGGTTCCTTAAGCGGAATCGGAAAAGTATACCTGCAATCCGTCGTCGATACTTATAATAGTTTTGCTTTTGGCTTCTTGCATCCGGGACGTCTTCCGGACTGCGCCGTAGCTGCCCTCCATAACGATGTGTTACCTTTTTATCATGGACAAAATATTCAAATCAAAGCTATAGTTACCAATAACGGACGTCAGTATTGCGGCACTGAAAAACACCATTACGAATTATATCTGATACTCAATGAGATCGAACACCAAACCACCGTTATTCACAATAGCCTTAATAACGGTTTTATCGAACGCTTTCACCAGATTGTTTTCAGCGAATTCTTTCAAAAAATTCTCCTCAAGAAAGCTTATGATTCAATCGAAAAGTTGCAAAGTGATTTTGACGGATGGTTGTATTACTATAATTTCGAACGGCCACATCATGGTTACCGTAATATGGGGAAAACTCCCTATGCCTTGTACCAAAGCTATTTCAAAAAATGATTTTCACCCCGTGATTCTGTGCGCCAACTCGGTAATAGCTTTAAAACGCGCAAATGCAAGCCATAAAATATGACAGACAACCCTTAAGACTTCCCGCCCATGCCCGCATTCAAATGATTTTCTTAAATCTCTCTAAAAATTCATCCTTAAATCCAACCGGATCCCGCACTGTTGAATATCTTCAGCCTTGCAAGGGTCCTTGTGTAATATCCCTGCGTTTTTCTCCATATTGTGATGTTAAGCCCTACAATGGTACTTTCGGTATGACTATAGTAGTTCTTACATTAGTGTTATGTTGATGTTAGTATTTAGCCTATTATTTTAAATTGTTATTTGTATTTAATTGTTTTTGTTGATAACATGTAATGTATATGCTATAATCTAAGACATAGTTAACACCAAATTAACGGGAGGTTGTTCAATGAATACAGGAGATACCTCATGGGTCTTAATTTCAGCTGCATTGGTAATGTTAATGACCCCGGCCTTAGGATTTTTTTATGGAGGAATGGTTCGTAAGAAAAATTTGTTATCTACCATTATGTTCAGTTTTGCAATGTTGGCATTAATCAGTATCCAATGGGTATTATTTGGATATAGCCTGGCCTTTGGACCGGATGTCAAAGGAATTATCGGTAATCTAAGTTGGCTGGGGCTTAATGGAGTCAAGGGAATCAATCCCGACTATGCGTCCAATATACCTCACTTAGCTTTCATGGTTTTCCAAATGATGTTCGCTATTATTACACCGGCCTTGATCACTGGTGCGTTTGTCGAAAGAATCAAATTTAGCAGTTTCTTAATATTTTCTTTTTTATGGGCAACTTTGGTATACGATCCCGTAGCCCATTGGGTATGGGGTGTCGGTGGATGGCTTAGAAACTTAGGGGCACTTGATTTTGCCGGTGGAACTGTGGTACATATAACTGCGGGTTTCTCGGCCCTGATGTTTGCCACTGTTATCAAAAATCGGAAAGGCTACACCATTGTAAGCATGGAGCCTAACAATATCCCATTTACCATCATCGGCGCCGCCTTACTTTGGTTCGGATGGTTCGGATTTAATGCGGGTAGTGCGCTCGGCGCCAATGAATTAGCAGTCAATGCTTTTATTACTACAAATACTGCCGCCGCAGCAGCAGCCCTGACCTGGATGGCCATCAACTGGATTGATCGCAGACCCAGTGCCCTTGGCATGGCAACCGGAGCCGTTGTTGGATTGGTAGCCATTACACCGGCCTCCGGTTTTGTTTCCCCGGCTTCAGCGATTATTATCGGAGCTGTTGCAGCTTTTATCTCGACTGCTTGTATCCGGTTGCGTAATCATTGGAAACTGGATGAGTCTCTTGACGTTTGGGCATGCCACGGAATGGGTGGCGCTTGGGGCGCTATAGCAACCGGTATTTTCACCAGCAAAAGCATCAATCCGGCAGGTGCAAACGGCTTAATCTACGGAAACTGGGGCCCACTCGGAGTACAGATTTTAGCCGTCCTCGTTGTAATCGCTTTTAGCACGCTCGTCACATTTGTTTTAGCAAAATTGGTCGATAAATTCTGGGGGCTCGCTGTATCAGAAGCTGAAGAGCAGGTTGGACTTGATATCTCCCAACATGGCGAAGAAGCTTATTATTAAAATGAGGTGGCAATATGAAAAAAATAGAAGCAATCATTCGTGAGGAAAAATTACAAGAAGTCCGGGCGGCACTGGAAGAAGCCGGTTTTATAGGAATGACCGTTTTTGACGTCAAAGGCCGCGGCGCCCAAGGCGGTATCTCCTTGCAATGGCGGGTTGGAGATTACCGGATCGATTTACTGCCGAAGAAAATGATTATGCTAGTGGTTAAAGACCAGGATTCTCAACAAGTTATTGATATAATTTGCAAAACCAGTAAAACCGGGGCTGCCGGCGATGGCAAAATTTTTATTTCCACTATCGACGAAGTTATCCGGGTGCGTACCGATGAGAACGGCGAAACCGCATTATAGCATTTCAATCAATATAAACCTAATAAAAAAGTGATACCGAAAAATGGCATCACTTTTTTATATTTAAGAAAAAGCCCAAAATAAGATGAAGCTATTGACAAGTTTATTTCATGATAGTATAGTGGTTCTAAATAAAACCACTACGGAGAAATCATGGAACTAATTGAAGCACTCACAAAAGTCGGCTTTACCAAACACGAATCCTTAATTTACCTTACACTTTGTAAAGAAGGAGCTCTCACTGGTTATGAAGCGGCAAAACTGACTGGCATTTCTCGGTCTAATGTTTATCTTGCTTTAGCCGGGCTTACCGAAAAAGGCGGGGCCTACCGGATCGATGCTGCGATCATTAAGTATATAGCAGTACCTGTCAATGAAATGATTCAAAATATCCGCCGACAAGTTGAGGACACTTTATCCTTTATCGGGGAACAGGTGCCTTTAAAGGATGAACCTCTTGAACCCTATATTACAATCAGCGGTTTTTCTCAAATCCTTTCCAAAATAAAAAATATTATAATGAACGCCTCCGAAAGAATTTATCTATCCTGCTCCCAGACTGAGCTATCACTCGTGAAGCCGGAAATTCAATCCGCCTGTGAAAGAGGACTGAAAGTCGTTTTAATTACCACGCCTACCTGTCAATTACCCGGCGCTCTCATTCATTACCGAGCAAAAGCTCCCGGTGAGATTCGACTCATTGCTGATTCTTCTTATGTATTAACCGGTGAACTCTCTCCCGATAAGGAAATTACCTGTCTTTACTCCCGAAATAAAAATTTAGTCCAATTAATTAAGGATTCTCTAACCAATGAGATCCAATTAATTTCCATGACAAATCCTAAAAACGAGGAGCATACCTTCCATGAATGAATATACAAGTCAAAATAATTTTTACGGGGTAACAAACCCCCAGGAATTAATCGCCAAATACGATAGTCCCCTCTATGTATATAATGAATCCATTCTAAGAAAACGTTGCCGGGAAATGGCTCACCTGGTCTCCCTTCCCGGTTTCCGGTTTCAAGCGGATTATTCCTGTAAAGCCAACTCCAATGTTGAGTTGTTGAAAATCATCCGTGAAGAAGGGTTAACTGCAGACGCCATGTCTCCAGGTGAAATTTTTGTACTTTTAACAGCGGGCTTTCAACCTTCGGAAATTTTTTATATCAGCAATAATGTTTCAATTGCAGAGATGAAATACGCCATAGAGCACCAAGTAATGATCAGTGTTGATTCCGTCTCTCAGCTGGAGCAGTTCGGCAGGATCCATCCTGGCGGTAAAGTATCCCTTCGTTTCAATCCTGGAATTGGAGTTGGGCACCATCAAAAAGTGGTCACCGCCGGAAAGAGCACCAAGTTTGGAATTACCACCGACCATTTACCGGAGGTCAAAGGAATCATTAGGGAATATCATTTAAAAGTAATTGGTCTTAACCAGCACCTTGGTTCTTTGTTTTTAGATGGTACAGTCTTTTTAGAAGGTGTCAAAAAGTTACTGGATATTGCAACCTATTTTAATGAATTGGAATTCATCGACTTTGGCGGAGGAATGGGCATTCCTTACCAAAAACAGCAAGGCCAGCAACGACTCGATTTAGCAAAATTAAAAACCGAGTTCACTTCGATTTTAAAACAATACTGCGCCCATTATCCTGATAACTTCCAATACCGGATTGAGCCGGGCCGTTATGTTGTTGCCGAATGTGGGGTTTTACTCGGTACAGTTCATGCTAAAAAGGAAAGCTATGGTAAAACCTACATCGGAACTGACATTGGATTTAATGTATTGACGAGGCCTGTCCTTTATGGGGCTGAACATGATGTCGAAGTGTATGGAAGTCATCACTGTTTGAGTGAAAAGGATATGGAGACTGTTTCGATAGTCGGTAATATCTGTGAAAGCGGAGATATTCTTGCGAGCGGAAAACAATTTCCTCGGATTGAAGTTGGCGACATAATAGGTATCATGGATGCCGGTGCCTACGGCATGTCCATGGCTTCTAATTATAACAACCGCTTGCGTCCGGCCGAGGTATTAATTCAAACTGACGGAACCCCCAGGTTAATCCGTCGCCGCGAAACCTTGGAAGATCTGGTGCGAACCTTCGTCCCCAACGAAACCCCATCTACCTAAGGAGTGGTAACCGATTCCGAAAATTATTGCTTTTCCATAAATATCCATGATATTATGTGATAAACTCTCATAAATATTTTTGAATTCATCTTCCTTTAAGGAGGTTATTTTGATGAAAAAAATCGAAGCGGTTATTCGGGAAGAAAAGCTGCCGGATTTACGGATAGCTTTAGAAGAACAAGGTTTTGGCAGCATGACGGTTTATGAAGTCAAAGGCCGCGGTGCGCAAGGCGGAATTACCCTTCAATGGCGGGTTGGCGATTACCGGATTGATTTATTACCTAAGAAAATCGTGATGTTGGTTGTTCATGATCAGGACGCTAAAAAAGTGGCCGATATCATTTGTAAAGTTTGCCAAACCGGCGCCGCCGGAGATGGTAAAATTTTTATTTCAACAATTGATGAAGTCATCCGTATCCGTACTGGCGACTCGGGTGAGCAAGCCTTATAAATTGGATTATTTCGCTTTTTTTCCTTTGGCTTTTAGCTCCAAGTCTTCCTTTAACATCCTGAGTCACAGTTGACGCAAACCTTGATTTTGCGATAAGCTAATAACATATATATATAATTATCCTTTAAAAGTTTGCTTTTTTAGCAAACTTTGCGGATAATTTCAAATTGCGGCTTACCGCAATATGTTACTGGAAGAGGTATATTGATGAGCCGTTCTTCTCGAAAAAAAACCACTTTACAGCAAACCTTCGCGGCTTTAAAACACCGCAACTTTAGGCTTTTTTGGTCGGGTCAGGCCATCTCACTGATAGGCACCTGGATGCAAAATATTGCCCAATCTTGGTTGGTTCTGGAACTTACCAAATCATCTGCCTTCTGGCTAGGAGTGGTCAGTGCTTTACAGTTCTTACCGATGATGCTGTTTTCCCTTCACGCAGGTACTCTGATCGACCGGTTTCCCAAGAAAAAAATGCTGCTTTTTACTCAAACCGCTTCGGCAATACTCGCGTTAGTTTTGGCCCTTGATGTCCAACTTCATACCGCGGCTCTCTGGCATGTATTAGTTATCGCAACCCTCCTAGGGGTGATTAATACACTGGACATGCCAACCCGGCAGGCTTTTATGATCGAGTTGGTTGGTAAAGAGGATCTAATGAACGGCATTATTCTAAATTCTTCCATCTTCAACGCTGCTCGTATTGTTGGCCCTTCTCTCGCCGGATTTTTCATCGCCAAACTTGGAATTGCTCCTTGTTTCTTTTTAAATGCCATTAGCTTCGTACCGGTGATCGCTGGAATCGCCATGATCCGGGTCGACTCGTCGTCGCCGTCTCCCGAAATACCTCTGAACAATTCCGTGGTTCGGCAAGAAATTAAGGAAGGGTTACGTTACGTCTTCCACACACCGCTTATATTGGCTTGTCTGGCGCTACTGGCAGTTATTAATATTTTTGCCTTCAACTTCAATGTACTGATTCCTTTATATGCCCGAAACGTCTTTAAAATAGGCGCTCAGGGTTTTGGACTTTTGATGGGAGCTAACGGAATCGGCGCTGTTCTTGGTTCAATCATTTTAGCATCCCAAAGCGGCAACCGTACACCCAACGCCAGAATCCTTCTCCTATCTTCAACTGCCATGTGCCTTTTCGAATTAGCTATAGTACCTTCAAAAATCGTGATGATAGCTGATGTGTTATTGATCGGTGTCGGTTTTTCAATGATTGCCTTTACCACTTCCGTAAATTCACTGATCCAAGTACACACCCCGAATCATTTACGCGGAAGGGTGATGAGTATTTATACATTAGTGTTTTCAGGTCTGAGCCCGATCGGAAGCTTCCTCGCCGGCTCAGCGGCCCATCTTTGGAGTGCTCCGGCCGCACTGGGACTGGGCGCTGTTATTTCCCTTGGCTTTATTGGTGTATCCATTTTAAAGCATCCCATACTTATCAAAAAGATTTCATAAAAAAGGAGACCCGTTATGAGAATACTCGCAGTCGGTTTTGGAGGCTTTCTGGGAGCCATCGCCCGGTATGAATTAGCCAACTTGATTGGAGCCCGCCTTAAGACCGATTTCCCTTTATCAACTTTCATTATTAATATTACAGGATCATTTATATTGGCCTTTTTTATGACTTTGATTTTAGGTAAGTTTACGGTAAATCCTTTATGGCGGCTATTTTTTGCAGTTGGTTTTGTAGGGGCATATACTACGTTCTCAACCTTGGAGTATGAAACTTTTTCGCTGATTAATGACAGCCAGTTTTTCCTTGCTTCATTGAATGTTTTAGGAAGCGCGGCGGCAGGTCTGATTGCAGTCTGGCTTGGTAATTTTATGGCAAAATTGATATAAAAAATTCAACAAAGGGGGAGCTGGAATGGATTTAGATGGTAAAGCGAAATTGGTACGTGTATACATCGGCGAGTCCGATAAGTGGCATGGTAAACCCTTATATGAAGCCATTGTTCGTTTGTGCCGGGAAAAGGGGATAGCCGGAGCAACCGTCATTCGCGGTGTCCTTGGTTACGGCGCCAACTCTCGGATCCATTCGGCTAAACTTTTGGAGCTTTCTTCCGACTTGCCATTGATTGTAGAAATCGTAGATATCGAGGAACGTCTCTTGCCGATCATGCCTGAGTTGGAGGCTATGGTTAACGATGGATTGATCACTGTGGAGAATGTGGAAGTCATAAAATACATTAATAAGAAGTAAGCCCTAGGTTTTGATCCATTAGTCATGAAGCTTAAGTGTCCCAATCCAATCATTCATCCGGGAAATTTCCCAAGTCGTTCGGAAAATCGATCCGTTCGTCTGGAAAATTCTCCGAGTCATTCGGAGAATCGATCCAAGTCCTCGGAGAATCTTCTTCTTTTATTTTAAGACCCTCGTGCCCCTCATCCCCCTCATCGGACCCGGTTTTTATAGGTTTATCTCAACTTTAGGAATTCGAGCCCTAACAGCCCAAAGGTTTGAAACCGATTTCGATTTTTATGAGGGGCATGAGGGGGATGAGGGTGTAAAAATATAAAGGAATCATTTGGAAAATCTCCCAAGATCTACGGAACTTTACCAAAAAAAGGCCCCAAAGTCTTTCTAGTTCCCTTTAAGGGCTAGGGTTTGGCCAGAACCGCAATCTCATCCTCGGTTAATTCCCGGTATTGTCCCAAGGCCAACATCGGATCCAACTCCAGATCGCCCATGGCGATACGTTTCAGATAAACCACTTTTTTATCCAAGGCCTCAAACATTCGTTTAATCTGATGAAATTTCCCTTCATGAATAATGACTCTGACTTGATTGGGTTCTCCCGCCCGAATTAAATCCAGCTCAGCCGGCAGGGTCCGGTATCCATCATCAAGTGTTATCCCGCTCCGAAAAGCTTCAAAATCCTTTTCTGAAACAACTCCAGTGACCTGCGCCAAATACGTTTTCGGAATATGTTTTTTGGGCGCAAGCAGCCTATGTCCAAGTTCACCGTGATT
>JAEZKW010000261.1 GCA_023415375.1 Bacillota bacterium | reverse complement strand
ATTCACCGAAAATGTTCCGACAGCCCATGCTACATTTGCCGGAGGCTGTTTTTGGTGCATGGTGGCCCCTTTTGAATCTTTACCAGGAGTCTTTAAAGTTATTAGCGGATATACGGGAGGCCACCTCGAAAATCCGTCTTATGAGGCAGTCTGTTCTGGAAATACCGGCCACTATGAAGCTATTGACATCACTTATGATCCCGCTCGATTGCCGTATCAAAAATTACTGGAGGTTTTCTGGCAACAAATCGATCCAACCGATCCCGGCGGGCAATTTGCAGATCGCGGATCTCAATATCACAGCGCTATTTTTTATCATAATCAGGAGCAAAAACAATTGGCCGAAGAATCAAAAGCGAAGCTTGAATCTTTGGAAATTTTTGATAAACCCATTGTTACCGAAATTAAACCGGCCGAAACCTTTTACCCAGCTGAAGATTACCACCAAGATTTTCATCGTAAAAATACTGAACATTACCAAAGATATCGTCAGGGCTCCGGGCGCCAAACCTATTTGGATCGAACCTGGAAAGGGTGTAAGATTCCTTCCATTGGAAATGAAAAGGTCTTCCGTTCGACGCCTGAAAAGTCACCTATGTTAAAAGATAAATTAACACCTTTGCAGTATAAAGTAACTCATGAAAACGCAACAGAGCCTCCCTTCCAAAATGAATATTGGAACTATACCAAGCCTGGAATTTATGTCGATATCGTTTCCGGGGAACCTCTCTTTTCCTCTCTGGATAAATTCGATTCCAGCTGTGGCTGGCCTAGCTTTAGTAAGCCCTTGAATTCCCAAACCATTGTTCAAAAAGCCGATCATTCTCATGGAATGGAACGAGTTGAAGTCCGTAGCAAAAAAGCAAATTCTCACCTAGGTCATGTTTTTAACGACGGGCCTGTTGAAACCGGTGGTCTCCGGTACTGCATCAATTCTGCTGCTTTGCGATTTATTCCTATGGAGAATTTAAAGAAAGAGGGTTATGAAAAATATCTTATACTTTTTAAATAATTCGAATTGAAATTTAGGGTTATTTATTTTGAGCGATTTTTTCCGCCAATTCGTTTAGATAAGCCCAGCGTTCCAGTAATTCATTTAATTTCTGTTCAACCCTTTCCTGAGTTAAAGTTAATTCTTGCAATAGGATATAATCGCTACCGGATTGTTCAATTTTTTGTTTAATTTCCATCAGTTCCTTTTCAACACCAGCGATAACTTCATCGATTTCATCGAATTCACGTTGTTCTTTATAGCTGAGTTTAAGCGACTTATCCTTACCAGCCACCCGGTTTTGCGGATTATTCTTCTCCCCGGATGTAATTTGTGATTTTACTGGAACGACTTCCAATACCGGGGAAATCTGTTTTTCATGATATTCCTGATATTCGCTGAAATTTCCCACAAAATGATCGATTTTACCATGACCGGTGAATATTAATAGTTTTTCAGCGATACGATCTAAAAAATAACGGTCATGGGAAACAGTAATGACCACTCCGGGAAATTCATCCAGGAAATCTTCTAAAATACCTAGAGTTTGGATATCAAGATCATTGGTGGGTTCATCCAATAGTAAAACATTTGGGTTCGACATTAAGATCCTTAACAAAAAAAGCCGGCGTTTTTCGCCTCCGGAGAGTTTATTAATTGGCGCCCATTGAAGCGAAGCTGGAAACAAAAAACGTTCTAACAGCTGTGAAGCGCTGATCATTCCTCCATCAGCCGTCGGTAAATGTTCAGCCTGATCTTTAATATAATCAATAACCCTCTTTTCTTCAGGTAGTTTGGAGTATTCTTGATTGAAAAATCCAATCTTGACTGTTGGACCCATATCTACTTGGCCTTCGTCCGGCGCCAACTTTCCAGCAACCAAATTTAGCAAAGTCGACTTGCCAATCCCGTTTGGGCCGATGATCCCAATTCGGTCATTTCGAGCAAATGTATAATCAAATTTATCGATAATCCGACGCTCACCGTAACTTTTACTTGCCTGCTCGAGAATAATAATTTTTTTACCCAGCCGGCTCAACCCAGCAACAATCTCCATAGAATGTTTATCGTTTTCTACCATTTGTTCCTGTAATTTTTCAAAACGCTCGATCCGGGCTTGCTGTTTTGTACTGCGGGCCTTTGCACCTCTCTTAATCCATGCCAGTTCCCGCCGGAATAAATTCTGCCGTTTGGCAGCCAAAGTCTGCTCAAGTTCTTCCCGTTCGGCTTTTTTCTCTAAAAACAAACTATAATTGCCGGAATAGCTGTAAAGATTACCATCACTCAATTCAAAAATTCTTTCTGCCACCCGGTCCAGAAAATAGCGATCATGAGTGACCATCAACAGGGCACCTTTACGTTCTTTTAAATATTGTTCAAGCCAGGCAATGGTTTGATCATCAATATGATTGGTCGGTTCATCAAGTATTAATAGATCCGTTGGATTGATTAAGGCAGCAGCTAGGGCAACCCGTTTGCGTTGTCCCCCAGAAAGAATATTGATCTTATCTTCAAAGTTAGTGATTCCAAGCTTGGTCAAAATAGTCTTCGCTTCACTTTCAAGCTGCCATGCACCCACTTCATCCATCTGCTCACCTAACCGGATTAATCTTTTTTGTAATGTTTGATCCGTGGGACGATGTTCTAAACCAATGAATGCTTCTTCATATTCCCGAACTAATTTCATAGCCGGGGAATTACCCTGGAGCACTTCCTCCAGCACGCTATGTTGCTCATCAAATAAGGGATTTTGCGGTAAATATCCAATTCTGGCGTTACTGGTATAAGTAATGCGACCACTATCAGGCTTTTCCCATCCGACTAATAGTTTAAGCAAAGTCGACTTGCCTGTCCCATTAATGCCGATGAGTCCAATTTTTTCTCCCTGACTGAGTCCGAAGGTTAAATTAGAAAATAGCACTTTGGTACCGTAGTTCTTGGTAAGTTGTTCCACAGATAATATGTTCATATCTTCCATCCTCAATTTTGGTTGACCTAATATTAAAGACTATACCATTCCTGGAAGTATGAATCAATATATCGGAGATTGTTAGAAATAATTACTGAAAAACTAAACCCCCTTTGGGTACTTCCATAAGAGCTTTGCATATCTTAGGATGTTCAAAAAACTTTAAGTATATCTAAAATGTAAGGAGCCCCCGACATGACAAAATTTGA
>JAEZKW010000310.1 GCA_023415375.1 Bacillota bacterium | reverse complement strand
GAGCTTTAATTGCGAAACTTTAGAGCCTTTAATTTACCTTTTCTAGCTTCTCAACAAATTTCAAAAAGTCCGGAGATTTCCCTTGATATGTACTCTGGATAGGTTCTTTCGTCCGATGAATCATATAATCGGTGATCAAGAAGGTTTTCAGTCCCAAGGTCCCGGCAATTAAATCTTCCTGCACATCATTTCCGACCATCATGCATTCTTCCGGGGTTTTACCGATTGCCTGCAATATTTCCTGATAATACTGAATTTGCGGCTTGCAATATTGGTTTTGCTCATAGTATGAAACATACTCAAAATCAGCGGGCTTAAAACCAGCCCATTCGATCCGGTGATAAATCGCTTTCCGGGGGAATAATGGATTGGTGGCAATGACCAACTTGTAACCCTTATCTTTTAAAATCCTGACACTTTTCTGCATTTCCGGGCTATCCACCACCGAATCCCGTACTTTTAAAAAACCCTGATCGTAAAATTCATCAAAGCGCTGCTGATAAACAGGTAATTCTTCTACCGTGATCAACTGTCCGAATTTTTCCATAAAGACTTCTTCATTACGGCGGGGTTCTAAATTATTGACCATAACTTCTGTGGCTGCCCAAATATACTTTACTAACAGTTTGGGTTCGATCAGATCGGAAAACTTATGGGTCATCTCTTCAAAATATCGCTGGGTAAACTTGTCCAAATCAAGCGGTAAAAGCGTGCCATCTAAATCAAAAAGGATTGTATCAATCAATATTTCGGCCTCCTACAGTCTGAAAATTTCCACCCCAAAGGGTTCCAGAAAAATTAGCGGTCCCTACATTTCATCGTTTAAAGCGCTTCGATAACGGCTTGGCAGATGAAAGGACAAATGGTCCCTGGTGAGATTCAAAACAAAAAGGAATCTTTGACTGCTATTTTCGCGAATGCTTACTTCAACTCCTGCCGGTAGCCCTTCAAAAAACTGGATTTTCCCATAAAAGCGATTTTCTCGAAAACCAATTAACTTACTGTATCCCTAAACTGATTGGGGGTCATCCCGGTAATCTTTTTAAAAATTTGGCTAAAATACTTTTCATCTTTGTAACCCACTTCAACAGCGATTTCATATATCTTGGCATGATGGTCGCGTAGGCGTTCCTTGGCCTTTTGAATCCGAATTTCATGGAGTGAGTCTACAAAATTTTTCTGCAAAACCTGCTTAAAAATCGTACTTAAATAACCGGCTGAAACGAACACTTTTTGGGCCACACTCTCCAGGCTCAAATCATCCGAATAATTCTCTTCAATATATTTTAAGGCGTTATTCACTAATTTCCATTGATTCTTATGAGAAGGATATAGCTCAAAAATTGTATTTAAACAAGTCCTGATTTTTTGTTTCAATTCATGAATGGTTGCGGTCCGTGATAATTCACCCAAAATTGCCAGATTAGGGCCGAAAATTTTGTCGGTATCGAATCCTCTTTCAACACAGACGTGATAAACCGAACAGATTAGGGCGGTAACCACTCGCTGAACACCGTCCTTAGAGTTTATTCCGGGCCGGGCTAAATTCCCAAAAAAAACGTCCAATGCCGGTTCGAGTCGCTCCTGATCATTGGTCCGGATACATTGAATGATAGTTTCTTCTTCTTGAATAGAGATATTGGTACTGGCAAAACTATCTTCACTAATCTGACTATAATGAATAATCCGGTCCGGTCCTTCCCAAAAGCTTTGCTCTACTGCAAGAAATGCAGAATTAAATGAGGAATACAGATTATTAAGACCTACAGCCGGCTCTCCCAGCCCAATTGTAACAGTAAGGCCTAAAGTGGCAGTTACATTTTTCCTGAGGGCTTCCATCCGAATCGTAAACTGATTAACACTCGCTTCTATCAGATTCCATAACACCAACAAATCATTGTTATAATCACAAATAAAAAAATGTCAATCAATAATATTGATTTAAAACAAAAAGGAAAACAATATCGAAACAATCGTACCCTTGAGAACGATAGAGAAAGTCGATTTACCATAAAACGTCTATTGTTATATTTAGTTTTAATATCCTTGACTATTGGGCAACTCTTCCCGCTCATTTGGCTATTCGATTACTCTTTGGTAAAAAGTGGCGATTTATTCGGCGCCGAGTTTATGAAGATCCCCAATCCGCCTATCTGGAATAACTTTGTCCGTGCCTGGGTGGATGGAAAAATCCTTCATTACTTTTTCAACAGTTGCATCATTGTGGGGATTTCAGTCTTCCTATCGATGGTTGTTTCATTACTTTTGGCCTATGCCTGTACCCGAATGGAATGGAAATTAAAGGGGGTTGTTTTCGGTTTTACGCTTATCGGAATGATGATTCCGATTCATGCTACTCTTTTACCAAATTTTTTACTCTTTGATTTTTTCCATCTGCTGGATACTCATGTTGGATTCATCATCCCCTATGTGGCATTTACCTTGCCATTTAATACGCTTATGCTATCCGGGTTTTTAAAGACGATTCACCGTTCTTTAGAAGAATCCGCAATGATCGATGGTTGTTCTATTTGGGGAATCATCTTTAGGATCATCGCGCCGATTACGAAACCGGCTCTGATTACAGTGGCAATCATAACGTTTATGACCAATTGGAATGAGTTTATTATGGCCAATACCTATTTATCATCCGATCAAGTACGGACCTTGCCTTTCTCGGTGATTAATTTTGTGGGTTACTACCGTTCGGATTATGCTCTCCAATTCGCTTGTATGGCAATTGTAGCCATACCCTCTTTACTCATTTACTTCATTTTAAATAAATATATTACTGAAGGTGTTACCATGGGTGCGGTCAAAGGTTAATCTTTAACATTATAACCCTTCTGTTTGCCTTGGTGGGATATAGCCACTGGGCAAAGATGTTAGAACTTGCTGCTGCCTGGTTTGAATTTTACTTAAGTTCATATCATAGGTTGCAGCCCGTTCTATCATTGCCAAATGTTCCGGATCGACTGCCCCGCTTTGGTGAGTTCGGCTTCCCAAGCAATGAACACAAAACTGGCCTGGAAATCCATTGCCAACAATTGTTTTATAGCCATGAGGCATTCCGTTCATCGAAGCGGCAATTAACATATTACGCAGACAAACCACAATCGCCCGGCGATCCCAACTCCATTTGCCCCCGTATATTTCCATCATAACTTCGGTATCGGCTTTGGATAAAGGTTCAACATCGGCATGATAATATCCGTAAAGACGGCTAACCCGAAAAGATTTGCCGGTTTCGGTATCTATAATCGTCGCCGTTTCTCCTTCATTCCATAATTGGTTCACTATCGACCACGGTAGTGCCTTGATTCCCCCGGTACGACCCCGGGAAGCGAGGTGCGTCAAATTATTGACATTATAAGAAGTTAAGCTAGCTTCTTGAAAAGCCGTCATTGTTTCTGGCCCAACAATACCGTCAACTTTGAGTGAATGCTCCAATTGAAATGCCTTGACTGCTTCAGCCGTAATCCGACTGTAATAACCGGTAGGTCTTTGTCGGAGATAACTCAATTGTAGTAAATAAGATTGTACTTGGGCGACTGCTCTTCCCCTGCATCCTATGGACAAAAAACCTTCAGCATGGCTCGACCTCGAAGCTGTCAATAAAATGAAGAGACTAAGAACAACAATAGTCAATAAATTCCTTATCTTTACCATTTGATCCCCTTTATCTTTTCCTTCTTCATTATTTTTTCCTTACAAATAATCCATAAACAAAGTCCCTAAGTGACCGCCACCAACGAATAATAAAATTGGCGGGTTTGACTTTAATCATTGAGTAAGCGGGTGCCGCTGCAATGACTTTGCCGTTAATATAGGCTTTAAATGAAGCGATGGCTTGACCGGCATTCACTGGTAACTTTAATCTTTGATTAAGTACTAGGCGGGTTTGAATTAATTGATCATTACCCCGAGGCACTAAGGCTCCAAAATTAGAATTTAATTTTACAGGTACCCGCTGGGGGTAAGCGCCCTTTATATACACTTTTCCGACTTCGCCGGATTTTCGAATTAATTTCCATTGAAAATTCCTAAACCCGTAATCCAATATCCGCTTGCTTTGTTCCACTCTTTCAGCATCAGTCCGAGCGCCCAATATAACACTTAATAACCGAAAATCGCCTTTCTTGGCGGTAGCGGAAAGACAAAATCCGGCCTCTTTGGTATGTCCTGTTTTAAGACCGTCACAACCACGATATTCCCTCAACAGTTCATTGGTGTTCCTAAGCATGAATTTTCCATTTCTGAAGGTATCCAGCCAGATAGAGGTATATTTTAAAACCACCGGATGTTTGAGCAACTCTCGGGAAATCACCGCCAAATCATAAGCGCTGCTATAATGAGTGGGATCCGGAAGACCGGTTTCATTTGCAAAATGAGTATCTTTTAGGCCTAAAGTTTTTGCTCTTTCATTCATCGCATCTACAAAGTCCGTAATGGAACCATAGAGATACTCTGCCACAGCCGCACTGGCGTCATTGGCCGAAACGACCGCAATCGCTTTAAACATTTCATGAAGCGGGAATTCTTCCCCTTCTTTTAAATAAACTTGTGACCCGCCCATCTCATAAGCCTTGGCTGAGGTACGTATTAAATCATTCCATTTGGCCCGGCCCTGATCAATTGCTTCCAAAATAAGTAACATTGTCATAACCTTGGTTACGCTTGCTGGGGGCAGTCTTTTATGTTCATTCTGGCCATATAAAACCTGACCGTTTACCGGATCCATTAAAATTACAGCTTTAGCGTTAATCGAAAACCCAAACGTCACTGAGTTTAAAAGAAATACCAAAATCAGCAACAGTGTTAAAATCGTAAGTCTTCTTCTTCGCAAAGAATCTCCACCTCTTCTATTTAAGAATTCCCCAGGATGTTCCAAATTATAACTACAATTTCACATCGCGGCGATTCCTGCGTACCGTATAACCCAAAATTCTACAGGGCACATTAACAGACAGCCTTAAAAACTTGATTAACATTTTTAATCCATAAATGGTTTTTTATAGTTAATTTTGTTAACAAAAGATTAAGTATATTAAGGACTTATTAAATATTTTAAGAATCCTTTAAGGTTATATTGTATTCACAAAGATGGTGTTATATAATCAATTACGGATTTCCCTTCAATTATTATTATCATTGTGTTTCTACGTGATTCATAAAACGGACTCAAATTAGTCCTAAAAATAAAAAACAAATGGATAATTATCTCTTACGGCTCAAAATATTCAAATAGTCTTTGAAAGGACGGATAAAATGTTTAGAGTAACAGCGAAAGAGGAGATTTTTTTTGATTTATTTGTTGAAACAGCCGAAGCCACTTGTAAGGCTGCCCAGAAGCTAGAAGAATTGATGAATAATTATTGTGATGTACCGCTCAAAATTAAAGAAATTGAAAAAATCGAACATAATTGCGACCAATATTTGCATAACATATTCGAACAACTGAATAAATCGTTTATTACCCCGATTGATCGCGAGGATATTCATCTCCTTGCCAAAGAATTAGATAACATTACCGATGCCATCGAATCGACCGCCCACCGTTTTCAAATGCTCAATGTTAAAACAATCCGTGAACAATCCAAAATCCTTGCCAAACTTATAGTCCAATGTACTTTCGAACTCCGTGAAGTGATGGCGGAATTAAAAAACATGCGCAAAAGCGCCACTTTGCAGCAACGTATTATCGAGGTTAACCGAATCGAAAATGAAGGCGATAATATTTTCCGGGATGTGATTACTCAGCTATTTGCTTCGGAAACTGACCCTCTGGAGGTCATCAAGTGGAAAGAAATTTATGAATATCTTGAAAGTACTTTGGATGCCTGCGAGGATGTGGCCAACATTGCCGAAGGGGTTATCATGAAAAATGCTTAGTATAACTTTGATTATCGTTATTCTACTGGCTTTAACCTTTGACTTTATCAATGGGTTTCACGATACTGCCAATTCGATTGCAACTTCGGTCTCTACCCGTGTTCTATCACCTCGGGCAGCTATCATCATGGCGGCCTGTTTAAACCTTTTAGGGGCCCTCATGAGTGAAAAAGTGGCGAAAACCTTTTCCAGCGGTTTAGTCGACAATAGTATGGTCGTGACCAATGTGGTTATTGCTACCTTAATTTCCGGAATTGTCTGGGATATCATTACTTGGTATTACGGGATTCCCAGCAGTTCCTCTCATGCGCTCTTCGGTGGTTTACTAGGGTCAGCAATCGCTTATTCAGGTAGTCTTAATATCGTTATCTGGCATGGCGCCTTCCGGGTTGTAGCTTTGTTTTTAATTTCTCCAATTTTAGGCTTCGGTTTAGGTTATTTATTTATGACTCTTTTATATTTCCTGTTAAGGGGGAGCACTCCTAATTTTGTAAACCGGATTTTCTCTAAATTGCAAATATTTTCTGCCGCCTGGATGTCTTATTCGCATGGCGGGAATGATGCTCAAAAGTCGATGGGTATTATCACTCTGGCGTTGATTAGTGCCGGAATGTTGGACAAAAGTGCTTCCGTTCCTTTGTGGGTTATGATAATCTGTGCTCTGGCTATGGCTTTGGGGACTTCAATCGGTGGTTGGAAGATTATCAAAACAATGGGCGTCAATATGATTAAATTACAACCCATTAATGGCTTTGCCGCTGAGACAGGCGCCGCTTTGGTCATCGAAGCTGCCTCTGCTATCGGAGCACCCCTAAGTACGACTCATGTTATTTCCAGCGCCATTATGGGGGTCGGAGCATCCAAACGACTATCGGCAGTTCGATGGGCCTTAGCGAAGAATATTGTCTGGGCCTGGATTTTAACTATCCCTGTGACAGCAGCTCTGGGAGCAGCCATCGCTCTGATTCTTAAGTTCTTCTCTTAATTATCTACAAAATCAATTTTCTTGATTCTTCCCTTAACAAACGCTAAGGGGGCTGGCTCAAAAGAAAATTCGTGCGTTTGCGCACGCTTAATAGAGATATACAATACATGCATTTGCTTATTCATTGGAGTAATATATTGTATATCTCATTGATTTTAAAGCACTTTTAAGACAACCTCTTCTAAATTTATGACCGATGAATCGGTAAACTGAATGTAAAGACCGAACCTTGGTACAGAGAACTCTCAACCTCAATTTTTCCGCCATAAGACTCCACAATATGTTTAACAATGGATAAGCCCAATCCGGTGCCGCCTTTTTCACGGGAGCGAGCCTTGTCAACCCTGTAAAACCGTTCAAATATCCGTCCCAGGTCTTCTTTAGGAATGCCAATTCCGTTATCGGCAACCGCTATCTTAACCCAGTCACTTTCAGGCCAAACCGACAACCGGATCTCTCCCCCAGGAGGAGTATATTTAAAAGCGTTATCCAACAAATTGATCAAAACCTGTTTGATCCGATCACGGTTCGCTTCAACCCTCGGTAAATCTGAATCTGGCAAATAAAGACTAAACCGTCCGGTTTCTGTATTGGTATTAATAAAACGTTCCTGGACCTCATCGATGAGTTGAATGAGATCGAAAGGCTCCTTTGAGGCCTCAATATTGGAATCCAGTTTCGTCAAATCGAGTAGATCATTGATAAGATTACTGAGACGATCGCTTTCCTGATCAATGGCTTGTAAATACCTGTGTAACATTGCTTGATCCTTCCATGCGCCGCCCAGCAAAGTTTCAGCCATCGCCTTTACAGACGTAATCGGGGTCCGGAGTTCATGGGAAACATTGGCTACAAAATCCTGTCTTACCCTCTCCAGCTGCCTTAATTTTGTTAAATCGTTCAAGACCACAATCGAACCTGCCGAATTACCATCATCATCTTTTAGCGGAGCCAGAAACACTTGAACTTGTTTATTATCGGGATAATAAAGGAAAAGCTCACTTTCAAATGCTTGCCCCGAAAAGTTGACTTCCCGAATCAAATCCATTAAATGGTGATTGAATACAACTTCTAAAACCGGACGCCCCTGAATATTTGAGGAACTTAGCCCCAATATATCCTGAGCGGCCCGATTCACAAGAATGATTTTTAAATCTTTATCAATCACTAAAATTCCATCGACGAGATTTCCTAAGATGGCTTCCAGTTTTCGTTTCTCATCTTTAATGATACTAAAAGAATCTGCCAGCTTCTCCACCATATTATTAAATGCCAGCCCAAGCTCTGCAACTTCGTCATCCCCAAAATACCTTACTCGGGCCGACAAATCACCTTGGGTAATTCGCAGCGCAAGTCTCTTCAAATCCAAAATGGGTTCACTCAACCGGCGCATAATCAGAACCCCAAAAAAGAGCGTTAAAATTGCCGTAATAATAATTCCACCGATAATTGCAAGTCGTATTCTTAGCAGTAAATGGTTTAAAGTGCTTTGTTCTTTGGCTATTCGGACAACACCCACGATTTTACCATTCATTCGTAAAGGGTAGGCTACATAAATAAGTCTTTGTTTTAATGTATTGCTATACCGGGCCACAGTGCCTATTCGGCCTGAAAATGCTGTCCTAATCTCTGGACGGTCACTATGATTCGGAAGCTTGGTATAATCCGCTGAGGAGTCTCCCAAAACTTTGCCGTCCATATCAATCACAGTAATGCGTCCATCCGCTTCTTTGGCAATGCGCTTCACTGTCTTCGAGACTTTTTGGGGACTTTTAAGTTGGGCTTCTTCCGTAAAATTAGCTGCCACTAGTTTAGCCTGAATCAACTCATGTTCCCGCCAAGAACCGCGGACTCTGTTCTCTTCAAAATGAAAAAAATAAAATGCCCAGAAAATAGTCATTAAGCCGATCCCAATGATATAAAAAAGAAAGAGCCGTGTTCGAAATTTCATAGCAGCCCCCCGCTCTAGACTTTACTTCTTAAATTTATAGCCGACTCCCCGTACCGTCAAAATATATTCGGGTTCACCCGGATCAACTTCGATTTTTTCCCTGAGCCACCGGATGTGAACATCAACAGTACGGCTGTCACCGTAAAAATCATTGCCCCAGACTAAATTCAGCAATTGCTCCCTGGATAAAACTTGCCCCGGGTGGCTTGCCATAATTCGCAGCAATTCATATTCCTTACTGGATAGACTGATCGATTGGCCTTTTACAGTTACATCATGACCCAGTAAATCAATTTGTAATTCTCCGATTCGAATGACTTTAGGGGCATCAAGCATTCCTGAGCCATTTGATACTGTACGTTTCAATACTGTTTTGATACGTGCCATTAATTCGCGCATGCTGAAAGGTTTGGTCACATAGTCATCGGCTCCGAGCTCTAATCCTAAAACTCGGTCAATCTCTCCTTCTTTGGCTGTTAACATGATAATGGGAACGCCGGACTGCTGACGGATAATTTTACAAATTTCCATGCCGTTCATACCCGGAAGCATCAAATCCAATAAAATCAAATCAACTTCTTTGGTCTGAGCGAGCTCCAAACCCGTTTCTCCATCCAAGGCGGTGAGTACTTCATATCCTTCTTGTTTTAAATTATAGCTGACCGACTCCACAATCATCTGTTCATCATCAATAATTAGAATTAGTTTCGCCAAAGTTTTCACCTCATCTACGCGTATACTCTATGGAAAGTGCTCCATTGTAAAAGGGACTCATGCTAGGCAGGAATCCCTTAGTTAACGTTAGTAACGTTCGGTATTACCGGTCACTAAATAAATGACGCGTTCACCAATATTGGTGGCATGGTCTCCGACTCTTTCCAAATAGCGGGCTGCGAATAAAAGGTTCATAGCTTGAACGACCGGCCCCGCCTCTTCCCCTGCCAGAATGAAGCCGGTTAATTCATTCAACACGCCTTCATAAACCTTGTCAACCTCATCATCCCGCAAACAGGTTTTTTTGGCAAAAGCTACATCCCGATCGACAAAGGCTTTTAAACTATCGCGAACCATGCTTTCCACCAGGTCAGCCATTTGGGGTATATTCTCCAAAGGCTTAATTAAAGGCCCCGTGCCGATCCGTTGCACGATCTCTGCGATATTGGTGCCATGATCGGCTATCCGCTCTAAATCCGTCACAGTTTTCAAAACAGAAGTAATGACCCGTAAATCACGGGCGATCGGTTGTTGTAAAGCAATTAAACGAATACAATCTTCCTCTATCTTTAATGATAAATCATCAATCGCGTCATCGCCATCGATAATTTTTTGAGCCAAAACCAAATCTTGTTTTGCTAGTGCCTCCACTGCCAAATGAATACTGTCTTCAACCATACTTCCCATTTGTAATAATTCCTGCTGTAAATCGCTTAAGGATTTGTCAAGTCCTTCTCGTGTCATTGAATCACCTCATTTTGATTATCAATTGACAGTTAATAAATCATCAAATTTTCATTTGTCCTTTGAGATGAATTCTTCAAAATATAGTCTTATTATCATCCATCAGCCATCAACTGTCAATTATTCAATATTCTTAATTAATCTAAACTATATTCCGTAACCAAAAATTTGAAACCTATTATTCAAATAATATCAATTTCTTTTTAAAGGATTCTGCCGTATTTCTTATAAGCCATTACAACCCTACGAAAGTCGTAGAGACAATCAGCCAAATCTTCCAGTTAGATAATCCTCCGTTTCTTTCTGCCTTGGATTGGTCATAACTGATTCTGTGGCTCCGTATTCAACCAACCGTCCCAGCAAAAAGAAGCCTAAACTATCGGAAATCCGAGCCGCCTGTTGCATATTATGGGTTACAATAATAATCGTATAGTCTTTCTTTAATTCGGCGATTAAGTCCTCAATCTTTCCGGTCGAAATAGGATCCAAAGCTGAAGCCGGCTCATCCATTAATAGTACTTCCGGCTCAACCGCCAGTAAACGGGCTATGCAAAGTCTTTGTTGTTGTCCACCCGACAACCTTAATGCCGGGGAATTTAGACGATCTTTTACTTCATTCCATAAAGCGGCCTCTATTAAACTCTTTTCTACAATCTCATTTAATTTATTCTTGTCTTTAAGGCCGTGAATTCTGGGTCCATAGGCTATATTATCATAAATCGACATCGGGAAAGGGTTGGGTTTTTGGAATACCATCCCTACGCGTTTCCTAAGCATCACTACATCCGTTTTCGGTTCATAAATATCGACTCCGTCCAAGGTAATCTGGCCTTCCATCCTTACTCCGTCAATCAGGTCGTTCATCCGGTTCAGAGAACGCAAAAAAGTACTTTTCCCGCAACCTGACGGGCCGATAAAAGCGGTAACCGTCCGGGCGTAAATATCCATATTGATTCCTTTTAAAGCCTGAAAATCGCCGTAGAATAAATTGAATTTATCAGCCTTAATCGTTATATCCATTGTATCCTCCTACTAAGCTCTTAATCGCAGTGAGAACCGTGACATTAGAAAAGTGGCAATAGTATTGATAATCCAAATCATAATTATTAAAACACTGGCTGTAGCATAGGCTCTTGGCAAAGAAAGGCCTTCAGCAGCCAAAGTATATAAGTGCAAGGTCATCGGTCTGGCCGAATCCATAATGGATATCGGCAGTCGCAAAGCGCCACCTACCGTTAACCATACCGCTGCCGTTTCCCCGATAGCACGGCCGACACCCAAAACCAAGCCTGTGACGATTCCAGGTAAAGCGGCCGGTATTACCACTTTCCTGATGGTCGTCCACTTGGTGGCTCCCAGTGCAAAGCTGCCCTCGCGGTAAGAGTCCGGCACAGCTTTAATGGCCTCTTCAGAAGTCCGGATAATTGTGGGCAATAGCATCAGGGCCAATGTAATTGAACCGGAAAGAATTGAAAACCCGAAATGCAAAAACGTGACCAGAAAAGCAAAGCCAAACAATCCAAAAATAATCGACGGTACTCCGGCGAGGGTTTCCGTTCCAAATCGAATAACCCGAACTATCCAACCTTCGCGGGTATACTCAGTCAAATAAACCGCCGCCCCGACCCCAATCGGTGTTGCAATGAATATCGATGCCAATGTTAAATATAATGAACCGATGATAGTTGGGAAAATTCCACCTTCTCGGCCCATTGACTCAGGATAAGCCGTAAGAAACTCCCAATTAATCGAAGGCAATCCCTCTTTCAAAATGTAAAAAACTATCAGGACCATACAGCCGATTGTAATAAGCGCAGTGGACCATAAAAGTGCAAAAGCCAGACGCTGATTCATTTTAGGCAAAACACGCATTATGAAGTCACCCTCTTTTGTGAAAACAATAACGCCAATGAATTAATAATGATAATAAAAATGAATAAGAAAATACCGACCGCAAATAATGCCTGTGCATGTTCACCGGAAGCATAAGACCATTCTTGCCCGATAGTTCCGGTTAATGTCGGACCGGGATCAAACATTGAATGGGGTACAAGCGGAGTGTTTCCGGTAATCATAATCACTGCCATTGTTTCCCCAAAGGCACGGCCCATCCCCAAAATAATAGCAGCCGTAATACCAGATTTAGCTGCGGGTAATAAAACTTTATAGATTGTCTGCCAATGAGTTGCCCCAAGAGCCAATGAGGCTTCTTTGTATTCTCTGGGTACTGCCTGGAGAGAATCCTCAGAAATACTGATAATCGTTGGCAGAATCATAACCGCCAAAATAACCCCGCCAGCAAATAAACTAAAGCCAATCCCACCAATAATTTCCCGCAATGCCGGCACTAACACCACCAGACCGAAAAACCCATAAACCACTGAAGGTATCCCCGCCAGTAAATTTATTGCCGGACGAACCAGTTTATTGATCCAGCCCGGTGCGATCTCAGCCATAAATATGGCACAACCAACCCCAAGGGGTACTCCTAAAATTAATGAGGTCAATGTTACATAAAAAGAACCGATAATTAACGGTAATAACCCATACTCACGGCCTGTGGGATTCCATTCTTTGCCAAGCGCCAAATGAAATGGCCCATATTTGATTAATATCGGCCATCCTTCTCGAAAAACAAATAAAATAATTAGTAATACACCCGCCACAGCAATACAGGCAGTAATCAATAATAATCCGGCGATCAATTGTTCTTTCCTTTTGACCCAAACATGCCTTTCCATTACTTATCCTCCATGAATCGAACGGTAGATATGTTAATAATACGGAAAATAAATTAAACCCTCTTGTCGTTCATATTAAGAGTATATTAAGAAACTTATTAAATAAACTTATTTACTCGCAAAAAAAAACTTTCTAAAGCCTTTGGCTAGAAAGTCCAAAATATAACACTGATGTGATTTCTTTTGGCCTTTTCTTTGGCCCGATACAGGTCAGCGCCACACTTGCGGCAATATTCTTCAAAACTAGCCGTAGAGGTCTTACAATCGGGACATAACATCCACTTTCACCTCCTTGATCAATTTTCGCTGCTATTCTTCTTTTCATTTCAAGAGATCCTTTTGATAAACCTAGACCTTGATGTCATTGATATTATTATCAATCACAGAAGAGCCAATCCCTTTGGCTTCAGGGGACTTTCGGTTTAGTGTCGCCACCGGTAAAATCTTTACCGTCGATTTTAATTTAACATGGCTTGTTTAAACTGAAATTTCGGGAAAATTAAGCCGGGGTAAAATTATCATTTGTAGATAGAATCCATTCTTTCATTCAGCCGGTAAAAAAGGCTGCCCCATAATAGGGAGCAGCCTTTTTCTATGAAAAAACTCTTAGAAGTTGACTTGGCAACGAATCGCAGCAATTTGTTTGGTTTGACTGCCGTTGATTGAAACGAATTCACCTTGAAGATAAGTATTGGGTGCCATCATGTATTTAGCTCCAACGGTTGTCCAGTTATCCAAAGAACTATCCTTATTGTTTGCCGCATCGGTATAGGTGACGTATGATGTAACAAGGTTACCATCTTTTTCATCCGACATAGAAATTTCATGGGCAACATAAACTGTGAGAGGATTCGCTATTTTATAATTGACTTCTCCATAGATTCCTTTAAGAGTCTTCCCATCAACCGAATTGGTTGTTGATTTTGAAGATACATATTCAATAAAAGTACCGAATGGGCCAATATTATAAGTAACGTCAATTACACTTGATGTAGTGTATGAATCATCCGTCGTGGCTTTTTTACCAGTGAGCCCTTTATCATATAAATAGCCAGCGCCGAGTTTAAGGCTTGGTAATACTGCATAATTGACACGAAGACCGTAATCCATACCACCATCGTTGCTATATGCATATTGATTATTAGCACTCACTAAAGCAAGGGCAAAATCCAATGCACCAATCGTATCGGCATATTTAACACCAACACTGTTCGTGTTTTTATCCAAAGAATTGGCGATGGTGTCTAAGGTGATTACATTATAAGCACCATTATTAAAAGGTACGGCCTTGATGTAACCAATATCAAATTCATCGGCTGGCAACAGGGCAGCTTTTTGATAATAGTAAGCATTATCAATCCGAATGTCGACTCCATATTTAGGCGCCGCATACGTCGATCCAGTACTCGTATCATTTCTTGGTTGACGAAATTGGATCTCACCTTTAAAACCATCGACTGCGCTTAACTCAGAAGCAAAGGTCAGGGCTAAACGATCAAAGGTAAAACCCGTGATTTCTTCATTCGTGGTATTTGCTTCGTTCTTATAACTCTGATACCATACCCGTAAGTTGCCGCCGACTGTTACTGCAGCAAAAGACATTGAAGCAAGGGAAACCAATAAAACTAGAGATAAAACTAAAGATAACAACCTTTTCAATTTGATATCCTCCTCAATTTAAATATTGGGCAGCAAAATATTGACTGCTCAGTTTGAAATTTTAATTTTGGATTATTAACACTTGGCGGTGGACTCATTAAGCATGGATTAAGCTTGGATAACGTTTTTAAAAAAGCAATCGCTATGGATAAATTGTTTCATATTTATATATCAAAAATTGCGAGAGCTTTTACCGACAAAATTAATAATTCTTAATCTAGAGTTAATAGTTTTTGCTAGAAATTCTTAATATAGAAAAGTTACTTTAGAATTACAAAATTAAAGGAGGAACAAATTCATGAAAAAATTAGGTTTGTTGTTTCTGGTTTGTGCTTTCGTATTTTCAGTTGTTTGTTTTGCTGCACCCGGCGCTTCCATCACTATAGCTGGTTCTACCTCAGTTCAACCCTTGGCTGAAGAATTAGCCAAAGCTTATATGGCAAAAAACCCCGATGTTAAAATTGCTGTTCAAGGTGGCGGTTCTGGAGCCGGTGTTAAAGCCGCCATGGACGGAACTGCTGATATCGGCATGTGCTCCCGTGAATTGAATACAGATGAAAGGAGCCTAACAACTACTGAAATCGCCAAAGACGGCGTAGCCATCATTGTTAATAAAGCCAACATCATTACCAATGTTTCTTTGGAGCAATTACAAAAGATTTACACCTCTTCTTTTACGACCTGGAAACAAGTCGCCGGTCCTAATGCTTTAAAAACTAAAATTGTGGTTGTTAACAGGGAAGCTGGTTCCGGTACCCGTGGGGCTTTTGAAGAACTTGTACTTGGAAAATTAAAAAACACCAGCAATTGTATTGTTCAATCCTCAACCGGTGCTATTCAACAGACTGTCGCCGTTACCAAAGAGGCTATCGGTTACATTTCCCTTGGTTCTTTGGATCCCAAAGCAGTCAAAGCTATCACAGTCAATGGCGTTGTTTGCAACGAAAAAAATATTATTTCACAAAAATATCTTATCCAACGTCCTTTCTTACTGTTGACCAAAGCCGCTCCGGCTGGCGCAACGAAAGAATTCATCGAATGGATTTTAGGGCCTGAAGGTCAAAAGATTGTTTCTAAAGAATACATCAGTGTCACCCAAGCAAAATAAGTTTAATAAATATAAAAGAAAAAAGGCTGTCTCAGAAGTAAATTGAGACAGTCTTTTTATATGCATCAGGATTTAAGCGTTCCTTAATCAACATTTAAAATTCCATTGATTATGCAATAAACTTGCTGCGTTACTATAAAAATAGAAAATGAATAAAAGGGCTGGGAGATATGATGAACAATCTGATCCAAAATATCAATAAATTCGATCGCAATGTATTTTTAACTGTGAACCAATCTCAGTCAATCAAACTGAATCAATTGATTTTAAGCATTACCCATTTAGGCGGCTTATATTTTCAATCCCTGTTACCACTGGGTTTGCTGATACTACCAGTTACTCGGCAATTGGGCATCCGGCTGGCAGTCGTGCAGATACT
>JAEZKW010000177.1 GCA_023415375.1 Bacillota bacterium | reverse complement strand
AAAGTCGGGCGGATATACAGTGAGGTTTCCGGAGCTTTTGGAATCCAACGTTTTTCCAAGTTAACTAATGTTTCGACCGCCTCTAAAAAATATTCCTCCGGAAAAGGCGCCATGCATAAACGTTCAGCCGAACGATACATCCTCTTGGCATTTTGATCCGGTCTGAAAAGCAGGACCCGTCCATCAGGTGATGCATAAGCCTTAAGTCCCTCAAAAATTTCTTGGCTATAATGCAACACTACAGCAGCCGGATCAATACTAAACGAGGAATAAGGTATAATTTTCGGTTCAACCCAGCCTTCCCCTTGACGGTGTTTCATTGTAAACATGTAGTCTGTAAAGATTTTGCCAAAACCTAACCCTGACGGATCTTTATATAAGGGTTTCAATTTCGATTCCGGCAATTGTTCCACTGTAATCTTCATTTTGATAACTCCTTTCATCGTTCGCTGATGGCTGCATTATATTTAGAATTCAGAAGCCAGACTCCTGGATTTTAAAGATCGGCGTCTCTATCATTAACCTCTGAATTCTAATATTTCCTAATTAATTTGGAAATTACCATCTAAAATTATTATTAATTATAGCACAGTTCAGTCGGGATGGCTGAAAAAAATAAACGCCTTTTTAGTTAGGCGTTTGCATTTCGGTGCTCTAATATTCTGATTAACCTGCTTACTGTAATGTCAATTTTAGTTGCTAAACGGTAGCTTTCCTCATCATTCAGATTCGTTGTCAAATTCGCCGAGATTAAGTCCTGTTTAATCTCCCCAATCTCTCTCTGAAATTTTGTAATGTCATTTTCTACCATGAAAACCACCCCAAAATCGATCCGCCCTTCAATCGTAAATCAAATCGCAAAATCTATTATATGGGGTATCCGATAATCTTGCAACCAAAAATCAGTTACCAAAAAAACTCCAATTTCCAATAAAATCAATTTTTCTCTTTCTAACCAATTCGCTTACTTTAAAACGGGGTTACTTACAGTTTGACTTAAACCCGTTGAGCCAAAACCGCCTGTACCTCTCGCGGTTGTATTCAATTCAGAGACCTCTTCCCAATCAATCCGGTATATAGGAAAAAAGCCAAGCTGAGCGATGCGGTCTCCAGGATTGACTAGAAAATCCGATGTGCCGTCGTTCTTCATAACACAGACGATTTCTCCCCGATAGTCACTATCGATAACGCCAACAGCATTCGAAAGGGAAATTCCATGTTTTGAAGCAAGACCGCTTCTTGGAAAAACCAACGCTACCATTTCCGGGATCGGAATTTCAATTGCAATTCCGGTAGGCACCTTAGCTTGAGAACCAGCGGGAATAACAATAGGTGCTTCACAGCAAGCATGAAGGTCCATGGCCGCGGAACCGGGGGTCGCATAGGAAGGCAGTGGGAAGGAGTCCTCGCGCGCGTGCGCCATCAAAGGAGATACAATTTTTAATTTTACTTTTTGATGGTTAATATTCACAGTAAGATCGCCTCAAATATTTAGAGTCAGTTTTAAAAGGGCCAATCGCCGTTAAAAACTGTTTTTCATCAGTAAATAGCTCGTTAGCCAGTCTCTTCACATCGCTACTCGTCACGGCATCAATTTTGGCTACAATTTCTTCCGGTGAAAAGAGTTGGTCTTCAAACAATTCTGTTTTAGCAAGTCGGCTCATCCGGTTACAAGTGCTATCCAAGCTTAGCAGCAAACTTCCTTTAAGTTGTTCTTTCGTTCTGATAAGTTCTTCTTCACTGACGGTTTCCTGCATCAGTGAGTGAAGTTCTGCTTTAATTAAGGATATAACTTTTGCAAAGTTCTTTAGGCGGGTTCCCGCATAGATAGAGAATATTCCAGTATCAATATAAGCCGAATGGCTCGAACCCGTTACATAAACTAGACCCCGTTCTTCCCGGAGTTGTTGAAATAATCTGGAACTAACACTTCCACCCAACAATCCATCAAGTACAAAAACTCCATATTTATCTGGACTTTTGCGTGCGACGCCGCGAGTTCCAATACATAAGTGAACTTGCTCAATTTTTTTTGGCTTGATGATCAATTCTGGAACTGCCACGGGGACAGTTTGCAACTCTTGGTGCGCCTTGCCGTAAAGATTAGCAAAGTGTTTTTCAATTTCTGGCACAATCTGGTCGATTTGCACATTTCCCGCTACTGCAAAAACAATATTATCCGGAGTATAATGTTGCTTAAGATATTCCAAAATCGCAGGTCGATCGATCCTTTCCACTGTATCTTGGGTGCCTAAAATCATCCAGCCCAAGGGATGCCCTTTGAGCACTGATGCGGCAAAAAGATCGTGAATCATTTCATCCGGGGTATCCTCGAAGGATTTGATTTCTTCTAATACAACCTGTTTTTCTTTTTCAATTTCATGAACATCAAAGGTTGAATTGGTTACCATATCGGATAATAACTCTATTCCTAACCGAAAATGCTGGCTTAGAACTTTTGCATAATAGCAAGTGTATTCTTTGGTCGTAAAAGCATTCAGTTGACCGCCAACGGCATCGATCTCTTCAGCGATCTGCTTGGCTGTGCGTTTTTGAGTCCCTTTAAATAACATGTGTTCGATAAAATGTGATATACCATTGTGATACGGTTCTTCATATCGGGAACCCGTTCCCACCCAGACCCCTAAAGAGACAGAGTGCATTTGGGAAATAGGTTCGCAGACAATCCTCAAACCATTTGACAAAGTCGCTTTCTGATACATAGTTTCCCCTTTATTGAAATGCCTACCTAGAAAAAACTTTCAACCAGGATTCATAGGCTTGTTTACAAGCCTCGGTTGAACAGCCATCCCGGCGATTTTCATAACTTCTTAGCCTAGGCAAAGCCGGAGTGGATGACTACATAAATCCTTATTTATGTTAATCTTCGCGCCAGGCGATTAAAATCCTCTTTTTGATAAATCGGTTAGGGGCTGGGATGAAAAAACAGTTATTGGTTATTTGTTATTCGTTGTTTGCTATTGGAACCCATGCGTTTAATTCTTGACTTTTAACTATCTATTCTAATTAGTCTTTGTTAAATTACTGCTTTTCATTACCTTTACGTCTCAAAGGGCGGAACAGTCAGATGAAAAGCTGCAATATAGACACAGCCAAGCGTTAATAACCGGTAACCAACAACCAAATAACCAAATTCTTCTGTCAATTCTTTACTATATTACCGTTTCGTCTCGAGTTTGGCTGGATGTACATAAAGGGTTAGGCGGAGAGATAACGAATCCATTGAAAGTGCCCACGAATCATCATGTAAACATGTTGTCATCATTGAAGGGAGTTATCCATGCAAGGTAATTTATTAACAACAGTACTTGCCCTGGTTTTTTACTTAACATCCAGCCTATTTGGTGGTAACTCCGCCTCCCACTCACTTTCTGATGCCGGTTATTCCGGTTATACCAAAAGTAATAATTTCCCGCGTTCAGGGACAATCTCCGCCAAACAAACTTCTCTCCGGGATAATTATCAAAATGGTCAGCCTGTAAGCACGATGACAGCAGGGTCTCGCGTATTAATCTTGTCCGAAAAAAGCGACTGGTATCAAGTCCAGGTTAATGGAGGCGCGCAGCAAGGATGGCTCCCAAAATGGGCCGTTTCTGTCCGCAGTGGCCTAACCGGGAATACTTCCAAACAAAAAGTAATTGCCGGTTATTACGTTGAAAACAATAATAAAGATCACAAAGGTTACCGGGCTCTCTCGGAAAACTTGGGAGCGATTAATACGGTGATTCCCTTCTCATTTCAAGTTGATCAGTACGGTAATATCCAAAGCGCTCACAATCCAAGGTCGGTTAATCTGGCCCAATCAGCCGGAGCTAATACTTTGGCTTTGGTTAACAATATTAAGGGAAGTAATTTTAATAGCAATACCATCCACCGGATGCTTTCAAATTCGGCGGCACGTTCCCGGGCTGTAAATGGGATTACCCGGACGCTGATCGAGAAGGGTTATCAGGGAGTCAATATCGACTTTGAAAATGTTCCGGCCAGGGATCGTTATTATTTAACCGCCTTTTTTAGTGAACTGGCTTCAGAATTACGTCCCAGGCATTTGTTGATAACAGCATCAGTACCAGCCAAAACCTATGACGACCGAACTTCCAACCAATCCGGAGCTTTTGATTACAAGGCATTGGCTCCTTATTTGGATCAAGTGATGATTATGACTTACGATGAACATTATTCCGGAGGTCCGGCAGGTCCGGTTGCTTCTTATCCATGGGTTGAAAAGGTTATCCAATATTCGCTGAACTCAATTCCCAATTATAAAATTGTCTTAGGAATTGCAGCTTATGGCTACGATTGGAGTGGGAATTCTGGCAAGGCTTTGCATTACCAAGGGATTCAAAATTTAATCCGCAAGTATAAGATTACTCCCAAGTGGAACTCAAAATATCGGGTACCTTATTTCACTTACCGAAGTTGGGGACAAACTCACCAGGTCTGGTACGAAAATAGTTTTAGTACTTCCCATAAAGCAGAATTGGTAAAAAAATATAATTTACGGGGTGTTGCAGTTTGGCGTTTGGGCTATGAAGACCCAGGCATATGGAGCACGATTCAGCGGGGGATTATGTAAATGGAATCCTAAAAAGAGATTACCCCATTGAAATTTTATTTATCAAATATACAATATAAATTCATCTTTCAACGATGCTTTATATTGTATATTTGATTGATTTTTGTAGTTGATTACATAAAAATTTAAAAAGTCCTATTATCTTTAGATAAAACCACTTTAACATCTTCCCATGTTCTTTGTAACCATAGGCTGTTTGGAAATCTTTCTTCAAATAGAGCTTTTAATTGTTCCGGATGATCGTCCGGCTTTATCGTAGAAAAGAAATGGATTGACTGTTCTTTATTGGTAACGGCCAACCACTGAATGATACCTAAATTGAAAACCTCACCAGGTTTCACCATTACATGTATTGGGAATCCTGACTTATCTGTTATCTGCATCCAACCCGCACCTGCTTCTAATTTAAATCCCAACTGGGTAATATCATAAATGCCTGGTTTGGGATTGACAATATAAAAGAAACCCTGTCCGTCCGTCATTACACAATAAGTTTTTCCAGTTTCCATGTCTCGGAAAGAAATGTTGATGCCCCGGCTCTGATTACCATTGACTCTTTGCTTAAGCATATTTTCACTTGAATCAAATCCCCGCATCACTAAGGTAATTTTTCCGATTAACAACGAATCTGTTGGTTTCGTGGGTTCTGATAAACGACAACCTGCCATCGTGATGGTAAATAACAGTAAAATAACCATCCCAATAAATTTAATATGGTATCTCATGTTACCTCGCTCCTTTTAATTCGATGCCGTAATTTTGGTATTTATTTTATTTATTTCAATAGAAAATTGTTATCTTAAAATTCAATATCATTCTTAAACATCCTTTAAATCAAAATAAAAAATTTAAAAGATATTTATCGATTATCACTCAATTCCTGATTTCTAGTATATTCTACTTCTTTTTTGAATTATAAAAAATCCCGCCATTATTTTGAGCATGGTGGGAGAATAACGTTTTTAACAGTGTTTTTTAACCAAATAAAAATTTATAAAACTGAACTGACAGTTCCCGGTTCCAGACCTTTTTTGCGCAATGAACGAATCAAACTGGGTAATGCTTCTTTTGTAGCAATGGTGGGATGTAATAAAATGATCCCGCCGGGTTCAATCTTGGATAAGACCCGGTTTAAAAGAACCTCCGGAGTTGGGTTCTTCCAGTCAATAGAATCAACCGACCACAGAATCGTACGATAATTAAGACTTCCGGCTACATTGACAATTGATGAATTTACTTCTCCATAAGGCGGGGCAAATAAGGGGGCCGGCTTTTTCCCAATAACGGATGTAAGTAATGCAGTATTGTCCAAAATCAGTTTTTTCAACTCATCCTGGCCCATCTGTTCCGGATGCCCATGATACAAACCATGATTGGCGATCTCATGCCCTTCATTGGCAATATTCTTTACGAATTCCGGAAAGGCTTTGACCCAAGTACCCACAAAGAAAAAAGTGGCTTTCACCTTTTCGGTTTTTAGGGTCTTCAATATGTCTCCCAGATACTCTTCTCCCCAGGCTACATTAATTGCCAGAGCCACCCGGGGAACATCGGTTCTGCCATGGTATACCGGCTTAAATAAATCTTCCGATATCATGGGATTGACTTCATTTACTATTAATCTCAAATGAGAGCCGGGCCTGGCGCTAAAAACCCGATTTACGTTCAGTGCAATGTCTACTATTTTCCCGGCTTGGGCTGGAATAATTTCGCCGCTCTCTGTGTAGTAAAAAGCATTCCGGGGAGCGCGGTTAATCTTACTTGCCAACAATTTGACGAGATCAGCAACTTCACTCGGAAGTAACCCTTGAAGAGGCTGGCCTTCTAATTCTATTCCAGCCTTCACTCCCATAACTCTCCTGGCTATTTGTTCCCAGTTCAACATAATTCCAGTAATAAGGACTAAACCAATTAAACCAACAACCAATAAACGCAGCCGTTTTGGCCCTAAAAAAATAATCTGCATTGATACCCACCCCCAACTGTTCTCTACTTTTTATTCAATCAAGGGGGTGAGTATTACTATTTTGTGGGAATTCTACGGCAAAAACCTAGACTTAGGGTACCGCCGGCCCAATGTCATCAGGTTAAGCTAACATAAAATGGAAAATGTATACTAAATGCTTTGTTATCAATCCGCGGGTTAATCGTGTTCTTTGAACAACGCACACACGGCTGGCTAAGTACCATCCGGTTAAAACCGGATCAAAGAAATTTGGCAGGTTGTGATTTTTGGTTTTAACCCCATTTATGGGGTTTGCTTTATAGCAGCCGTGTGTTTTAACACGCGGGTTGGCAATCATCGGATAACAAATAGCAA
>JAEZKW010000118.1 GCA_023415375.1 Bacillota bacterium | reverse complement strand
CCCAGTCCCCGGATTTCAATACCGTCATAACCCAGGTCCTTGGCCATTGAATAAATATCTGTCCAACTGAAGTCAGGACAACCAAGGGTTGAAAATGCAATTTTCATGATAGTTCCTCCTCGCGTACGCGCGCATACAGCGTCTTTTTTTGCGGTCTGCCAAATGCAAATAAAAAAGCCTTCATCTCGTTGCATTTCTGCATGAGACGAAAGCTTTAACTTCCGTGGTACCACTCTTACTTGGTAACGCACTGAAAGGTGCGTTAACCCACTTAATGAGGCTTTCGCAAAATTATTTTAAATCAATGAGATATACAATATATAGCACCAATAAACATGCAAAAGTTCATATATTATATATCTCTCGATGAATTTATTTTGCAACAGCCACTTCTCAAAATAACGGTGAGAAACCGGTCGGACTTACTTGCCATTGTAGTTCATTACAAACGGCTTTCGGGCGACTGCTCCAGGGTGAGTCCACAACTGTCAAGTGCGCTGTTTTGCACCATTTCACAGCTCTCTTCAGCAACTTTGTAGGCCGCGCCTGTGCGCCTTAACCTGCATTCCAGTGTGTATTCCCGATCAACGCATTATTGTATTTTTGTAGAATTTTATCAAATTTTAGACCCTTCGTCAAGTGTCTTTACATCAAAAAAAATAACCACCGAATGGTGGCCAATGTAAAAATCATAATCATATCATTTTAAAACTTAAAACCGAAAAACCAAAAACTAAAAAGCTAAAAACAAAAAACATTTAAAACTAGAAACCATTCAGCCACTTAGGGTGCCGGCTTGACCCTAGGTGGGATGAGCATCCGCCTGTCCGCCGACGTCTACGTCAAGAGAATACTCTAGAAGTCCCTAAAAAATAACCCGTACACTTAGGGACTATGTTTATATAATACAGGATATTGATTTACAAAACAAGGTCCAAATTTCCAAAAGAATCCCCATATTTTACCGTAATTAGCGATTTTGTTATTTTACGACTCTCTACGTAATTAAAAGAGACTTATAGTAACCTTTTCTCCGGCTACCGCACCACGTTTCGTGGATATCTGCAATCTTTCGACTACAAACACCCATTACACGTACTACGATAACCTTTGACCGACTGCCATGGAAACTTGGGGATCTACTTGCAGTCGTTAGACTGCAAACAAACCCTTTCGCTCCAATGACAATCTGGGCCCGACTGTACGGCCTAGGTTTCCCTACCACGACAGTCTCATCAACTGCCGTAATAAGTTGGCCCAACCCGTACAATCTGACGCAGACCGGTATGGATCCATTACACATGGTCTTGCTGCTTGAACCCATACCGATCAGTTGCTCGACTGATAACGACCCTTTTGGTCCTAAGACGGAGCCGTTATCAATCTGCGCCTCGGCTACTACAAATCTCTGATTATAGAGTAGCCAATCCCGGACAAAGATATACCGGATTCTATTACCAATTTTTTCTAATCTCCATTGTCATCACAAATATTTAGGTCCGAAAACAATTTTCGCAAAGCCTTTTTTTCAATCCGTGAAACATAAGATCGTGAAATTCCTAGTAATTTTGAAATCTCCCGTTGTGTTTTGTTAATTCCATCAACCAACCCGTACCGTAACTCGATCACCTTACGCTCTCTTTTAGTTAGGAGTGCAATTCGCTCTTTGAGCTTTTCCTCTTCCAGCTTCATTTCCACTTGTTCAGCAACGACTTCAGCTCCGGTATCCAAAATATCCAGTAAAGTGATTTCATTCCCCTCTTTATCCGAACCTATGGAATCATACAGTAAAAGATCGTTTTTATTTTTCTTGATAGTCCGTAAATGCATTAAAATCTCATTCTCAATACAGCGGGCAGCATATGTGGCCAATCTGGTATTGCGGTTCCGTTTAAAGGTTCCGATTCCTTTAATTAAACCTATGGTACCGATGGAAATTAAATCATCGACATCCTCCCCGGTACTGTCAAATTTTTTGACAATATGGGCTACTAATCTTAGGTTACGCTCAATTAAAATATTGCGGGCTTCTTCATCTCCCTGTTCTAACCTGGCCAGCAGAGCACTTTCTTCTTCCTCAGTCAATGGAAGAGGAAAAACATTATTGTTTGAAATATAGCCGAAAAGATAAAAAAAGCCGGTTAATACGAGTTCTACCAACGGCCCCAAGATGGGAATAACCATCTATTTTTTTACCACCTCCATAGGTTTTTTAGCTGCGCCCAAACTTTGGGCGTACCATAACCTATGTGCAAATGGCTTTGAAAGTGCTAGTCTTCTGTCCTGGTAACTTTCTCCATAACTTCTTTAAACAAAGGTGCTGCTGATTCGGCGCCGGAAATCCCCTGCTCACAAAAGATAACTGCCACATATTTAGGATTGTTGATTGGGGTAAATCCGGCAAACCAAGCATGGGATGGACCATTTAATTCGTTATTAACCTGTGCTGTTCCTGTTTTTCCGGCTACTCCCCATGAAAGCTGAGCCGATTTACCGGTACCGAAATTTACCACCGCAGTCATCATTTCCTTGATTATATCAGCGGTTTCAGTTTTGATTATCCGTTTCGGTGAATTTGGGGTTAATCTTTTGATAGCAGTTCCTTTTTGGATAGTTCCCAATACCAGCCGTGGAACCCATCGAACCCCTTCATTAGCGATAGCTTGAACCAGAGACGCTATTTGTAAGGGTGTTGTATAAACATCGCCCTGACCAAGAACCAGGTTGGCAATATCTCCGTCTGAAAGGCCGATTCCTGAAGGCAGCCCACCCCACGACTCATCCCCTAATCCAATATTTACAGGCTGACCGAGGCCAAAGCGATCAGCATAATCCAAAATAATTCCTGGTTTTGACTTTAAAGCAATTTGAATGAAAATTGGGTTGCACGAATATGCCAACGCTTCCGTTAAACTGATCACACCGTGTCCCCCATTTGAAGTTGTACATCGCCAACGCTTATCACCGATTTGATAAAATCCCTGATCCTCAAAATATTCATCTTGTTTCAAAAGGCCGCTATCAAGTCCGGCACTTAAAGTTACCAATTTAAAAATAGACCCTGGATGGTAAGCAGATATTGCGCGGTTGAGATAAGGGAGTTTTTCCATGGATTGATCACCAAGCTTTTTATTGAGCGAATCCAGTTGAGGCCGGCTGCACATGGCCAATATCTCTCCATTATGGGCATTCAGGATCACAATCGCACCACTTATTCCGTGATTATCCATGACTTGTTCAGCGATTCGTTGAATCCTGGAATCAATGGTTAATACCACTCCTAGAGGGTTAGGATTACTTTGGGATCTTAAGCCAAGCCCCGGAAAGTAACCCTTTTCTCCATCATTCAGCGTAAAAATCGATCCATAATTTCCAGATCCCTGTAAGAAATTCTGATAAAGATGTTCAAGCCCGGATAAACCTTGCTCATTACGATTAATGCCTAAGATGTGCCAGGCAATCCCAGGATAACGATCCTGCCGTACTTTACCTGCTACAATTTTGCATTCCGGGAACCCTAAAGCGTGAATCTGGGTAACCTGTAAGTTACTTAAGGGTTTTGGAAAAATCCAAAATGGCTGTTCTTTATGCTGGTCATACTTTTCATTAAAATTAACAGCCATAACAGGACCCAACTTTTCAGCAATCAGTCTACTGCGAGGAGGAGTGGCTTTTTCAATCAGTAAATACCAAGTCTCCGATGCGCCTCGTAACAATTTGCCATGGCGGTCAAAAAAACCGCCTTTTAGAACATTTTTTATAAGTGGAACCTGGCGCTGAATTGCTGCCACCTTGGAGTATTTCGGATAGTAGAGCAGTTGAATCATAAAAAGACGAACCAAAAGTCCGCCAAAAATTAAAAATAGAATGCCGAAAAGAATTAATATCCGGCGGTAATGCAACTCTCTATCAATCAAATAGGACCTCCACTATAAAAAATAAACTCCGGCTCACTTAGTGTAACCAGAGTTTGGAATGAATATCAATATTTTACTGCTTTCTTTACTTATTCAAATCTGAGCGTAAATAGGCTTCAATAAATGGATCAAGTTCACCATCCATGACCCCTTGGATGTTACCGGTTTCGGACTCGGTCCGATGATCCTTCACCATGGTATAGGGACAAAATACATAAGAACGAATTTGATTTCCCCAGGCGATTTCGGAATACTCCCCTTTAATTTTAGCCATTTTGGCTTCCTGTTCTTCACGCCGTAGTTCATAAATTTTGGCTCGCAACATCTGCATAGCGCGGTCGCGGTTTTGAAACTGGGAACGTTCGTTTTGACAAGCAACCACAATACCAGTAGGTATATGAGTAATTCTGATTGCTGATTCCGTTTTGTTGACATGTTGTCCACCGGCGCCGCTGGAGCGGTAAGTATCCACTTTCAAATCTTCCGGTCGAATTTCAACGTCAATCGTATCATCAATTTCCGGTACAATATCGACTGAAGCAAAGGAGGTATGCCTTCGTCCCGAGGCATCGAACGGTGATATCCGCACCAGACGATGGACCCCTTTTTCACTTCTCAAATATCCAAAAGCATTTTCACCACCGATATAAAGCGTAACACTCTTTACCCCTGCTTCATCCCCGGGTTGGAAATCCAGGAACTCGACTTTAAAACCATGACGTTCTGCCCATCTTACATACATTCGAAGCAGCATCTCCGCCCAATCCTGGGATTCGGTGCCGCCGGCGCCCGGATGAATGGTCAAGTAGGAATTAAAACGATCAAACTCCTTACCCAGCATATTGGATAGCTCTAAACCGTCCACGGTCTTTTCAAGTTGGACGATTCCATTCTCAATATCAGTAAAAAGTTCCTCTTCACTTTCTGAAACCGCCATATCCAGTAGGCCGGACAAATCAGCCTCTTGATCTTCCAAACGCTGAATTTGTTCGACTTGATTTTTTAAAGTGGTCATTTCCTGCAAAATCTTTTGAGCATTTGCCGGATCATTCCATAGATCGGGATCGGCGGCCTCTACGCTCAATTCATCAATACGTTCACTTTTTTGGGCTAAATCAAAGATACTCCCTTAATTCCGACAAACGCTTTTTTAATCCACTCAAACGATTTCTTAAGTCACTGGCTTCAATCACAATCATCACCTCAAAAAGTATATTATAGGAGCCAGAATTCAGAAAGCCAGAATAAAATCTTTCCAAGTCCTGGCTTCTGACTCCTGAATTCTGTATTCTCTAGATAATTATCCCGCTGCCTGACCACAGCATTTTTTGTACTTTTTACCGCTTCCGCAAGGGCAGGGATCATTGCGTCCCACCTTTTTCCCTACGGTACGTTGCTGAATGGCTGATGTGCCATCTTCATTTAAATTGGTAGCGATATTGCGGATTTTCGGTTTCTTAACGATTTTCTCTTCCGAGACCAACTGGAATTTGCTAAGCATCCGGACAACTTCTTCATTAATGTTATCCCGCATCTCTTTAAACATTTGATAAGCTTCAATCTTATAAGCAACCAACGGGTCATTCTGAGCATAAGCCCGAAGTCCTATTCCTTCCTTCAAATCATCCATAGCCTCCAAATGACTCATCCAGTTGGTATCAATGGTTTGAAGCATTACTCTTCTTTCAATTTCCCGCAGGTATTCGGTACCGATTGCCGCTTCTTTATCCTCATAAACCTCTAAGGCCCGGCT
This sequence comes from Bacillota bacterium, assembly GCA_023415375.1. Taxonomy (GTDB): domain Bacteria; phylum Bacillota; class UBA4882; order UBA8346; family UBA8346; genus UBA8346. The sequence continues at coordinate 8,018 of JAEZKW010000118.1, read as the reverse complement.
ATGAACGATGTCATGGAGTTCTTCATAATTGGCCCTAGCGATTTCCTCCAAGGAAATTGCTTGCTGCGGTAATATATTGGTATAAAGGGCATGTAACAGGCCTTCCAAATCCCACTCTTCAGGAACAACCTTCTCATTGGTATAGACTTCCATCAATTGCCGGATGACATCATCAAACATCTCGAGTACTTTTTCATGAATATCTTCACCAAACAAAAGCTTCCGGCGCAGCTCATAAATAATTTCCCTTTGTTTATTGAGGACATCATCATAGTCGAGAACATGTTTCCGGATTTCAAAGTTTCTACTTTCCACTTTACGTTGGGCGGTTTCAATCCTTTTAGCAATCGCGCTATGCTCAATTGGCATATCTTCAGTCCAACCGAGCCGTTCCATAAGGCCGGTGATCATCTCGCCCCCGAAAAGCCTCATCAAATCATCTTCCATAGCCACAAAAAACCGGCTGGAACCTGGGTCCCCCTGACGACCGGATCGTCCCCGCAACTGATTGTCAATACGACGGCTTTCATGCCGCTCAGTACCAATAATATGCAGCCCCCCGGCAGTAATGACCTTCTGATGATCGGCTTCGGTAATTTTCAGGGCTTCTTGTAGAGTCATTTGATACTCTTCATCCGTGGCTTGCTCTGGTTCAATACCCCTGGAGCGTAGAATATCTCTGGCTAAAAACTCGTCATTTCCACCAAGCACAATATCGGTACCGCGGCCGGCCATGTTGGTAGCAATGGTTACAGACCCCGAACGGCCGGCTTGGGCAATGATCTCGGCCTCTTTTTCATGGTACTTGGCATTCAATACCTGGTGAGGAATGCCGCGGCGTTTGAGCATTCCGCTTAAAACTTCCGACTTTTCGATGGAGATGGTGCCTACCAGGACCGGTCGGCCAGTTTCATGGACTGTAACGATTTCATCGACAACCGCTTTAAATTTACCGGACTCGGTTTTATAGATCACATCGGGATGGTCCGCCCTTACCATATCAAGATTAGTCGGCATAACTGTAACCGGTAAATTATAAATCTTTCTGAATTCAGCTTCTTCGGTTTCCGCAGTACCTGTCATACCGGCTAGTTTATTATACATCCGGAAATAATTTTGGAAGGTGATGGTCGCAAGGGTCTGACTTTCGTTTTCAATCTTGACCCCTTCTTTAGCTTCAATCGCTTGATGAAGGCCTTCACTGTAACGACGTCCGAACATCAATCGTCCGGTAAATTCATCAACAATAATGACTTCGCCGTCTTTCACCACATAATCGCGATCCCGCTTCATCAATTCTTTGGCCTTGAGGGCCTGATTCAGGTGATGGACTAAATCGGTATTTTGATCATCATAAAGATTTTCCACACCTATCATCTGCTCAACTTTAGCCACACCCTCTTCAGTAATAGCAACCGTGTGGGCTTTCTCATCCACCGTATAATCCTCTTCACTGCGGAGTTTTGGAGCAATCCTGGCAAATTTATAATAAAGATCCGTGGATTCCTCTGCTTGGCCGGAAATAATCAAAGGTGTCCGCGCTTCATCAATTAAAATACTGTCCACTTCATCGACAATTGCGTAATTGAGCTCCCGCTGCACCATTTCGTCAACGGAAAAAGCCATGTTGTCCCTTAAATAATCAAAACCAAACTCATTGTTCGTGCCATAAGTAATATCGGAATGATAGGCAACGCGCCTTTCCTCGGCGGTTAACGAATGAAGGATTACCCCGACCGAAAGCCCCAAAAATCGATAAATTCTACCCATCCAATCACTGTCACGTCTGGCCAGATAATCATTAACCGTAACGACATGGACTCCTTTACCAGTCAACGCATTTAAATAAACCGGTAAAGTTGCCACCAAAGTTTTTCCTTCTCCGGTTTTCATCTCAGCAATTTTACCTTCATGAAGAACGATACCACCCATCAACTGGACATCAAAATGGCGTTGCTTCAGAGTTCGTTTAGCAGCTTCCCTGACTGTGGCGAATGCTTCCGGTAACAAATCATCGAGAGTCTCTCCCGCTGCCAACCGTTCTTTAAATTCAGTTGTTTTGGCCCGTAACTGTTCATCGGAAAGTTTGATAAATTCCGGTTCCAGTTCATTAATAGTCACAATCCGCTTACGAAGATTTTTTACTTCTCGTAAATTAGTATCCCATAACTCGTTGAAAAATTTTAACATTCCTACACCCCGATTTGATGGTCTATAATTTTAGGGCATGAATTTGGAAAAGGCAAGAGCCGCCAGCGTGTAGTGCACGTACTTAAAGAATATAGCCCATCCAATTTCATCCTCAAAACTTGTCTGTTTACTTAAACGTAATCTTACCCAAAAAGTGTCAGCCTAATTTTCCGTAATATTATACCATTTTGTAGTGATAAACACAAACTGCATCCAATATATTTCGTCTAAAAAGGATTTTTTAAAATTTTGTAAAATAATTTTACGTGAATTGATTACTAATTAATTCCTCTATTTTCAATATACAGCTTTCCTAGAAGGAGTTTACATGAAATATCATTGGATTAGCGTACTGATTATTTTAATTGTAATCGTTGTGATTACTTTGATTTACAGTACCACTGATTTCTTATGGAAAGAAACCGGGTTGACGTTTCATTCGGAGGATCCCCGTAACTACCGTTTTCATTTTGTAATGATAACCAGGGCTACCGATGAGGAATACTGGGGTGAGGCCCACGCCGGCGCGCTAAGGGTTGCAAATTATGAAAAAGTGGCATTAGAAATTTTCAGCCCCCGTTTTCTAGATTTGAAAGAAATGGAACGTTTTTTGGAAATGTCCATTCTTTCAAGTGTTGATGGAATCATGATTTCGATTCCCAATAGCCCTTCGATAAAGTCTCTTATACACGAAGCCATTGAGAAGAACATTCCCGTTGTTGCGCTTTCCAATGATATTGATGATGTGAAGCAAGTTTCCATGGTGGGCATTAATACTTACGATTTAGGGTATAAAACCGGTAATACCTTAACCATGGCACTATCGGGAAAGGTAAAAATCGCTGTCTTGGTTGATTCCAATTTTTCCAACATCAATCACCAACTTTATTTGCAGGGAATAAAGGATGCGCTCCGCGGCCATCCCGGTTTGCAATTAAAATTAATCCTAACCTCCAAGGGAGGAAGCATCAGTGCCGAGGAACAAACCCAGTCTATTTTGACCAATTACCCCGAAATTCAAGCAATTATTTGTTCCAATGCCAGTGATACTTTGGGCGTTTCCAAAGTAGTGGTTGACCTCAACCGGGTGACGCATGTTACTATCATTGGCAGCGGATTTACCAACGAAATCGCCAATTACATCAAACGGGGGGTTATTTGGGGTGTATTAGCGGATGATCCTTTCGAACTCGGTGCGCAAGGTATGCTGACAATGATTCGGCTCAAGGAAGGAAAAGCTCTACAGGAGAGTTACAATATTCCGCTTTTTTTAATCAATAGCAGTAACATTAATTCCTATCTATACAAATTGAATACAATGCAAAAAGAAGAGAAAAATGGAAAACGTTAAAGAAAGAGTTCCTCAAAGTATCCGTAGCAAATTGCTTTTCCCTTTTTTATCAATGATCGCCATTTTTGCTGCTGTAAGCTTTTTTTCACATTATAATGAACAGTTTTTGTTAAGCCGTATCAATATTTTACTGACGAATAATATCCGGCTCAATGAATTTAGCGCCGATATTGATAACGCCGTCACCTTTCTCGAGAAATATTTAGTTTCACGGAACTTTTACATGTTAAGACAGTATTACCTTTATATTCAGGAAATAGACACTGAATATTCTAATTTAACAGTTATCGAAGAAACCCCCGAAAATTATCTTTTGCTGGAGGATATTCGTAATATGACCCGTTCTTTTTTACAGCAGGCCGAGATAGCCGAAAAAGCTAAACGGGCCCGGGATTCTGCCGGATATCTCCAGGCTTTTAATGAGGTCATCCGTTATAACGCCAATATCAAATGGGCCATTGATCGATTAATCACCAAACAACTGGAAGCCAACAGTAGGCGGTATTTGTTAATATCTCAACGGCTTCTTTATATTCAGCAACTGGGCCTAACTCTTATTATTGGAGCACTGGTTTTTAGTATTGTGATTACCCTTTGGACCAGTTTTAGCCTTACTAAACCCCTGCGGAACTTGGTTGAGGCGGCCAAATCAATCTCTAGGGGTAATTTTTCTTTAGCCCCCCTTGCAATATCCAACAATGATGATATCGCCGTGGTCACCAGGGCATTCAATGAGATGGTTGCCAGCATCAGCCGACTGATTGCCGAGATTAAAAACAAATCCGATTTGGAAATCCGGCTTCAGGATCAAGAGTTACAAAATCTTTCCATGAAAAATGTATTGCGCGAGGCAGAACTCCATGCTCTCCAATCCCAGATCAATCCGCATTTTTTATTTAATATGCTCAATGCCGGCGTTCAATTGGCTATCATTGAAAATGCCGATAAAACGGCAGAATTCGTCGATAGAGTCTCTTCTCTACTCCGTTATAATTTACGAACTCTCGATACTCCGGTTACTCTTCAGGATGAATTCAACCATTTGGATACCTACTTTTTTATCCTGAAAACCCGTTTTGGAAATGAACGCTTTCAATTCCAAATTAAAATCGACCCCACAGTTTTAAGTTATCAGATTCCGCTGTTGACACTGCAACCGATTATTGAGAATGCCTTAATCCACGGAATTGAGGACATGGAAAGTGGTGGTAAAATTGAAGTCCAGGCATATCAGGAGGGCGAATCCGCAATTATCCAAGTCTCGGATAACGGAGTCGGCATGGATAACGAAACTCTAATTAAAATTCAAAAAGGTGCGCAACTATCCGGTCATACCACCGGTCTGGGCTTGCATAATGTCCGAGAGAGATTGCGGCTCTTTTTCGGTGAAGAGAATTTATTTACCATCCATAGTGTCCCGAGTCAGGGGACAACAATCCGGATCAAATTACCCTTCAAGAAGAATTAATATGAAATTTCCACTTCGCCCGTTTGGGCTCGCCTCCCATAGGAGGCGCATACTGTGCGCGTTATTACATGCGAAGCTCGCGAAAATTTCATTTGTTCTTCTGAAAGTCCCGTTTGAAGGGGCTTTCATCAGGGTTAATGAGGAGGCAAGTTATGAAAGTACTGGTTGTTGATGATGAACAGATTATGTTGGATTCAATTTGTCTGATTCTCGGCAAGGAGCCGGACCTACAACTTGAAATCGCCCATACCGGACGGGAAGCCATTGAAAAGGCTGAACTTTTCCGTCCAGAACTGGTTATGATGGATATAAAAATGCCTGGAATCAATGGTTTAGAAGCTTTAAATGAAATCCGCCGTCTGGATTCCACAGCTATTTTAATCATTTTAACGGCCTATGAAAACTTTTCCTATGCTCAGGAGGGGATACGCCTTAATGTTTATGACTATTTGGTGAAACCAATTAATAAAACACGTCTACTGGAGTTGATTGACAGAGTCAGGAAGCAATTAGCCAAAATACGAAAAGAACGTCTTGAAGAGTTGGCCTTGAGGGAACGTTACAAAAAATTATTACCTATGATTGAAAATGAATTTATGAATGAGTTGATGAATGGTATCGATGAAATCACTTTAGCCGAATACCAGGAATTATTAGCTTTGCCATTTACCAGTGGATTCTTTTTAGCCGTTTCATACCATCATAAAATCAACACCACAATGAATGCCTTGGTGGAATTAGGCTTTGTACTTCGGCAAAAAATGAATGACATCGCTGAAGAAATCCGTCATTTTATTCCTTGCCTGGTCGCACCGGTCAAGACCAACCCGCTTTCGATTTTTATACCGATCGGACCCAATCTTCCCGTAACGAATCTTGAACCGGTATCTTTGTCCCGGAAAATCCTCGACTTTATCCGAAAGGAGGCGGCAATCACTGATATTCACATTGGGATTGGACGCATCTATCCAGCTTCATCCGAATTAAAACGTTCTTATCAGGAGTCTTTGCTGGCCTTAAGTTATTGTGGCCAAAGTCCGGTTTATCACTACGATGACGTAAAGGAACAACAAGGACAAGACTGGGAAAATGATTTTAGCCAAAAGATCCAGGAAATATTGGAATCCATCCGATACGGGAATGTAGAAAAAGTTGAAACATTAACAAACCAGCTTTTTTCAAAATATAATCATTTCCAAGGAAACCAAGACCGTTTATTTTTTTATTTACTCGAACTATTACTCACCGCACACCGGATTGGTAAAGATTCTAAAGCCGGAAATGCAGGTCTACCCGGTTTTGAACAAACGATAGCTTTATTTAAAGAAAAACCGACCTTGCATGAAGTATTTAAAGAAATTACCCATCGCTTGATCAGTTTGGCTTTGTTGGTACAAGAGGGACGAACCAATCAAGTCAAAACAATTATTCAACAGGCAAAAAATATCATCGATCACCAATTTACTAAAGCAGTAAACTTGGAGGACATATCTCATTCCATCGGCATCAGTCCTTTTTATTTTAGCCGCCTTTTCCGGGAAGAAATGGGTATCAGTTTCAGCGAGTATGTCACAAAATTGCGGATGGATAAAGCCTTATCACTTTTGGCGCAAGGAGTTTCCGTTAAGGAGTGCTGTTTTTCAATAGGATACAATGACCCAAACTATTTCAGCCGGATTTTCCGGAAGTATTATGAAATGACTCCCAGTGAATATCGTGATGAACAAACCCAATTGAAGGGGGAACGTTCAATTGACTAAAAAAAGCCTGATTGCGATTGGAATCGTATTTTTATACATATACATCATAACCCTGTCCGGCTGTAATTGGGGAAACGCCAAACCGATTTCCGGTGAATCCAGACCCATTAAGATTGGTCTGGCTATGGCTACCTTGCAGGAAGAGAGATGGCGTCGGGACCGGGATTATTTTGCCGAAAGAGTCAGCCAACTCGGCGGTGATTTAATCATTCAGAACGCCAACAATAATCAACAAGACCAGACTCAACAGGTTGAGTATATGTTAAGCCAGAAAATCGATGTTCTGGTGATTGTTCCCCATGATTTAAATCAAGCGGCCCTGGCTGTCCAAATGGCCAAAAAAGCAGGAGTCAAAGTTATTTCCTATGATCGTCTGATTCGTAATGCTGATCTTGATCTTTACGTATCTTTCGATAATATCAAAGTCGGCGAATATATGGCAGAATATTTGGTCAATAAAGTCCCCGCCGGAAATTATGTCATCATCAATGGCGCCCCGACCGATAACAATTGCTATATGTTCAACCAGGGTTATAAGAATATTTTAAATAATTACATCAAAGATGGCCGAATTAGAATTATTTTTGAATCTTGGGCCGAAGACTGGCGTCCTGAAGACGCTTATCAATTTATCCAGACTCTGCTCGGCCAAGGCAAAAAATTCAATGCAGTGATTGCCGCTAATGACAGTTTAGCCAGCGCTGTAATTGAGGCTTTATCGGAATGGCGTTTAGCCGGTAAAATTATGGTCGTCGGCCATGATGCCGATCTCTCGGGATGTCAACGGATTGTCGAAGGTACCCAGTTAATGACGATTTACAAACCCATCCGTAAACTGGCCTATAGAGCGGCAGATTTAGCCATGATGCTTGGTGCTAACAAAGAAATCAAGACCAACCATGGCCCAATATTTAACGGTAAGCATTTTACACCTTCGGAGATTATCAACCCCATTCCCATCGACGCTGATAATATAGAAACCATTATAAAAGACGGATTTCATAGTAAAGAGGAAATTTACTTAAACATCCCCAAAACAAAATGGCCCAAGTAAAGATCCCCTCTCTCCTAAACGACCACCCCCACTTTCCCCATGGTGTAAGTTGATTATCAATAGATTACTCATTTTTTTCAAATCAGGATTTTTTTTACTGCAAAAAAATACTAATGAAGATGAATTTACAGCGATGTAATTTTTTTTTTACAAATTTGTTGTTGTAATTTGCAACTTACTCCAGATACCTTTCAA
>JAEZKW010000114.1 GCA_023415375.1 Bacillota bacterium | reverse complement strand
TCGTGTTTCTGCATAAGCTGAGCAGTTTCAACAATCGTGGTGTCGGGGCTGACAAATGCGACCGTATCCGTCATAATATCTTTAATTTTCAAGCGAGAAATCTCCTTTCAACTTTTTTAATATAATGTCCTAAACCAGAGTTATTCATTCCATTTAAATTCTGCCCGCAACTCAACGAGTTGCGACAATCATACAAAGTAATCTTCAAGATAAATTTATCTTGGCGAAACAGGCGATTCAGTTTATACTATTAGGTAAAGAAACAGAAATTATTAATTAGTATTTTATATGGAATTTTGTTATTTCTTGGGTGGATTAAAATTTAAAGGGAGGATCATTGATGAGTGCAGTTGAGGAAATGAAAGTCATTCAAGCAATTAACCGATTGGAAGATGCCCGCAAGCTTTTAAGCGAAGTGTGTCAGAAAGACAATCGCTTTAATGAAAAATTCAATGGAATAAACGGTAATCTCGAAAAATTCGAACAAGAATTACGGGAAATTCAAGAAAAACTGAATGTAGAAAATTTAGGCGTTAAGGGCATGGCGATTCGAGAGTTTTAAACATTACTTAGGCCTTTCATTCAATTTTGACCATATTCCATGAAAAAACTATGTTCATGCAAAGCCGTAAGGTTCGTAATCTTCCATTTCGTTCTTTGCGGTTTTTGCATGAAGTATAGTCTTAACTTCCCACTTCCCACTTTTTCCTCGCCTCTAGAACCCATTGAATGCGATTTTTTCTTTCGATAAACGGAACTTTCATTCTTCTCATTGCGAGCCACAAATCCCCGAGACTCATTGTACCATGATAATAATAGCGATCAATTAAGAAAGTCAGGATCATTGGCGACCACATCATGCTACCGTGGGAGTAGTCTTTACCAATACAAAGCGCATTTTTAAAAGGACCAATTGCACTTACCGGATCAATCCGGCCGTCACCAGTTAAGGCGTATTCCGGTGGAGAGTTTTTGCTTGGGAGTAAACCCGGCCCTACACTATAATTGTCAGGAAGTGCCGGATGGTAATTGCCCTGTAAATCGTAACTACCAAATCCCAACGCATAAATTGAAATTGCATGAGGAACCGCTTCCTTTAATTTAGGCATTGTACCAAAACCATCGCTTAAGTTGGCGGTTTTAGGGTCCATCCATTTCATCATTGGTAAATAATGACTGATAAATTCTGCAGCTGTTTTCGGGTAAAGTGCGCCTGTTTTAACAGTGTGAGTGTGGAAAAAAAACTTTTCGGCAACACTTAAGCCAAATTCCTGCGCGTTTTGCAAATCCCACTTTCCGTTATAGGTAACTCGTTCGCCCCGGCACTGCATTCCAATCTCATAAATTCCGTACTGGGGACCGCCAATGGAGACTAATGAAGTGAAACGCCCCGGATGACGAGATACTGCATAACGCCCGACAATCCCCCCCAAACTGTGTCCCACCCAATGAAGTTCGGCGCCGGGCCAACGCTGATCAATGAACTCAACCAAGGGATCGACATAATCCCGTTCTACTTGAGGCAGGTCCAAACGCCAATCATATTTTAAATAAATTACATTGATATCGGCTAGTGTCTGTCGCGCGCCCCCGTTATTAGATTGGTCTTGAAGTACCTGCCAGTTATCAAAAATTTTAATATGTTCTTTATGCTCCTCCGAGTTAATACGAGCAGCCCAATAAGCCAATTCATGTTCTAATTGGTAATAGGAACAGAAAAAATATTTCGAAACTGATGGCCCTTCACCTGTTGCCAGCATTGACTGGGGAAGAGGGATGTAATCTGGACTGGTTAAAAAGGAAACATCCTGGCGTTTCTGTATATGAGGGTAAGGAGATTGTTTGAGCCAAGATGGATCTTGGGAAGGAAGGCGGTCTAAGCTCCCCCAAAATCCGTAAGTAAATATTACGAAAGTAGGCTTAGCCTCTCCCCAAGTTTGAGGTATTACAATACAGAATAAGAAAACTAAAAGCCCGAAAATCCTCAAAAAATGTTTGGGTTTCATTGGATGCTCCAAGTATTTATATATTCTACGGAAAGTGTCGGTTTAGATGAGCCAAGGTTACGGTAAATCGAATGATTTCAACGACATTCTTTTGTAGTAAACGATACCTTTTTCTGAAATCGGTCTTGCTCCCTCAAATCATTAGCCCTTTTTCGAAATGATCCTGCATTTTTGGGCTGAAAATTGTTTCCAAGGCACAAAATTCCGTGAAAACGATATGATATCAAAGGCGGTGAAATGTAAATGGATTTTAAAACGAAGCCTTATAACCGGGAGGAAGCCATTAAATACGCCACCAGATGGGCCTTAGGCAGAAATCCCAGATTCTATGATTATACCAGTCTTGGGGGCGACTGTACCAATTTTGCTTCCCAAGTTATATTCAGCGGCGCACCCATCATGAATTACACTCCAGTCTACGGTTGGTATTATAAAAACGCTAATGAAAAATCCCCATCGTGGACGGGGGTCGATTATCTGCATCAATTTTTAATTCATAACCAAAATCAAGGGCCTTTTGCTGAGGAAGTCCATCGAACACAGATTCAACCGGGAGATATTATTCAAATTTCATTTGGAAACCAACCGCACTACAACCATTCCTTAGTGGTGACTGGGATTACCTTGCCGATCACTCCCGAAAATATATTGGTCTCATTCCATACTCCGGATTTTTTAAATCGTAAACTTTCTACGTTTCAATGGGTTGGAGTACGGTACATTCATATTTTAGGAGTGCGTGGGTAATTTATTTCCTAAGCTTTCGATGCATAGTTCTTGGACGAAGCAGACACCTCGGACCATAACCGATTAAATCTTCACGCCCCGCCTTCATTAACGCTTCAAAAACCAGTTTATGATTCTGAGGGCGCCGATATTGAAGTAATGCCCGTTGCATTGCTTTTTCCTTTAGCGATTTGGGGACATAAATAGGTTCCATGTTCCGTGGATCCAGTTCAGTATAATACATGCATGTCGAAAGACTACCCGGTGTCGGGTAAAAATCTTGTACCTGTTCCGGGGTATAATGACTGTCCCGTAAATACTCGGCCAATTCTATTGCTGCCCCCAAATCACTCCCCGGATGGCTGGAGATTAAATAAGGGACTAAATATTGTTCTTTACCCAGTTTTTGATTGATTGACTTAAATTTTCTTACAAATTCATCATAAACACGACGACTGGGTTTACCCATCCGCTGTAATACCCGATCAACTACATGTTCCGGGGCAACTTTTAATTGTCCGCTGATATGATGTTCGCACAGTTCCTCAAAAAACTCGTCATTTTTATCCAGCATCAAATAATCGAAGCGAATACCAGAACGGATGAATACTTTTTTGATCTCCGGAATCTCCCGGAGCTTTCTTAATAATTGTAAATATTCCCGATGATCAACCTCTAAATTTTTACAACCGCCATTGGCCATGCATTGTTTATCTTTACACACGCCCTTCTCTTTTTGAATCCGGCAGGAAGGATTGCGGAAATTAGCAGTTGGCCCGCCTACATCATGAATATATCCTTTGAAATTTTCAGACCAGATTAACTTTTTGGCCTCATTCATGATCGAAGATTGACTGCGTTTTTGAATCATCCGCCCTTGATGGAAAGTAAGGGCGCAGAAAGAACATCCTCCAAAACATCCCCGGTGACTGGTAATGCTAAATTCAACTTCCTTAATGGCCGGAACTCCCCCGGCAGACTTGTAGATGGGATGGTAGGTGCGCTGATACGGTAAAGCATAAATCTGATCCATCTCCCCTTCAGAAAGGGGAAATGCCGGTGGATTTTGAATCAAGTAGCGATCTCCATGAAGCTGTAAAATCGTCTTACCCCGGATTGGATCCTGCTCCTGATATTGAATGCGAAAAGCCTCGGCATATTTAAACTTATCAGATTTAACCTCCTCAAAAGATGGTACAACGATTTGGTCCGCTCCGAGATCCGGTTTGCTTTCCTTCGACAGCGCCCTTAATACAGCAGTCCCACGGATATCTTGGATTTGGTTTATATCTTCACCCCGGGCCAATCTGGCGGCTATTTCAAGAACCGGTTTTTCACCCATCCCATAAATTAAAATATCAGCCTTCGAATCAACCAAAATCGAACGTCTTACTGAATCGTCCCAATAATCATAATGGGCGAAACGGCGTAAACTGGCTTCGATTCCCCCGATAATAACCGGAATATTTTTAAAGGCCTCTTTGGCCCGGTTGGCATAAACGATGACCGCCCTATCCGGCCGCAAACCAGCCTGTCCCCCTGGTGAGTATACATCTTCACTCCTTGGTTTTTTACTGGCCGTATAATGATTCACCATTGAATCAATAACCCCGGACGAAATCAAAAAAGCCAGTTTTGGGCGGCCTAACACTTTGAAACTGGAGCAATCCCGCCAATCCGGTTCTGCGATAATGCCAACCTTATATCCTTCGTGCTCCAAAATCCGGCTGATAATAGCATTACCAAAGCTGGGATGATCAACATAAGCCTCACCGCTGATCAGTATAAAATCCAACTCATCCCAGCCCCGCTCCGCCATATCTTCTTTGGTAATTGGTAGAAAACCTGAATTCCGCATATGCTTATTTTGTCCCCGTTAACGTAAATGTTTCATGATCCAAATTTATACAATTGCGTCTCACTAAAGGAAGCAATTGCCATACTGCAATTAAATTAAGGACCAAAACCACAATAAAAAGGCCTTTGTAGCCTAAAAACTGAATGAAAAGCGGAGCCAGGAGCGGCCCAAGAGTGCCCCGCAGCCCCTGTAAATAAACATTCACTGCCATATATGAATTGATTTCTCCTTCACCCGCCATGCACAGTACGCAATTTAAGGTGACCAGATCAAGACCGGCATTAACAACTCCCTGTAGCAATCCGACAAATAATAAGGGCCACTGGGTGTTAACAAAACAATACACCAAGGGAACACCGATATTAACTAAAAAGACGCCCATCATCACTTTAAGCGGCGAATGCCGATCGATTAAATAGCCTCCCAGGTAATAAGAAATAAGAGAAGAACAATAGATGATTGCGGAAAAAGTTGAAATAAAACCATCGCTCACTTTCAAACTGTCAACCTGAAAGAGTGGATAAGCCGGTAAGGAAGTAGCCGTGGCCAGACCAAATATAAACAATGCTAAAATAAACCGGCGATATTTGTGATCCAATTTAAAAATAGTCCAAGCCGAAATTTTAGAATTTGAAGTGCGGGGTTGATCGGGAATTGCCTGGCGGATCCCACGAAAGGTAATGGCTGAACAAATCCCAAATAAAGTCAGGAACGGAAATAAATAACCAACGCCCCACTTTGGCATCAGTATTCCCGTAACAATGATCGAAATGACTTGAGCCAACGCCGATCCAACTCGAACCCAGCCCATCAATGTTCCTCGTATCTCGGCCGGGTATGCTTTCCGCATTGCATTTCCGTATACTGTAGCGCTGATGGATCCGAAAAAATAATGCAAGACAAACAGTGCAAGATACCAATGAGCGGTACTACTGATAAGCAGCAACAATATCATGGCACGGCTGGTACCATCGGCTAAAAATACCATTTTATACGGATTTTCGGCGGCGAACATTTTAGCCCAGATCGGAGACAACATCAACCAAACGCTGGGTAAAGCCGCAAGTAAACCGACTTCAAATGTGGTGGCCCCGATACGTCTTGCCTGGACTAATATGAAAGCATTTAAGCCGCCATAAAACAAACCAAAAAAGATTCCGGCAGCCAAATCACATTTAAAGTTGTGCCTTACTTTGCGTGTTGTTTGAAAAAGTAACGAAAACAATGCCGATACCTCCACTGTTATCTAAACTCATTTTACCGGCAAGTATTTCTTCTGTCCATACATTTTTTTATAAAACGAATTCAAATCATAGTACGTGATATCCGGCCTCCAATTAAAAAGAGACTGTCGCAAAAGGACTTCAAAATCAATGAGATATCGCAGTGCGCCAATATATCGCACTAATAAATGAATAGACTTATATATTGCATATCTCTATCGATATTTTTCTTTTTGCGACTGCCCCTCTTAATGAGTGAATTACTATTTTCGGAATACCATGGGGTTACTTTCGTTTTTTGTCGGTTAATAATCTATTATCGGATTGAATAGAATGGATTGCATCACGTTTAAAATACTTATCTTCATTCTTATATTGGACTTTATTCTCTGCTTTAACTTTTTCGCTATTTATGATTTCCGAGAGTTTTTGCACAATTGATTTCATACTTTCGGCTTGGGAACTTAATTCTTCGGAAATTGATGCGCTTTCCTCAGCATTTGTGGCTGTTTGTTGAGTGATAAATTCCATTTGGCCCATTGTTTTGGTTACTTGGTCTACCCCTTGCAACTGTTCCTGACTGGCAGCTGAAATTTCCCCAATTATTTTATTGACTTTTTCGGCATTTGCAGTAATTTCAGTTAAGGTCATTCCTACTCTCTCAGCAGCCGAAACACCCTTACTTGACAATTCGATATTCAACTCAATGATCAGGGCAGTATCCTTAGCTGCCTGAGCGCTGCGCCCCGCTAAATTTCTAACTTCTTCCGCCACTACCGCAAAGCCTGAACCGGCTTCCCCGGCTCGGGCAGCCTCAATAGCTGCGTTAAGGGCTAGGATGTTTGTTTGAAAAGCAATGTCGTCAATTATTTTAATTATTTTAGCAATTTGGGCACTTGAATTCTTAATCTCTTGTATCGAGTCCATCATTTTTTTCATTTCATCGTTGCCTTTATCTGCCGATTTCTTAGTCATTTCCGTAAGCTGAACCGTCTGCTTTGTATTAGACACATTTTGACTCAAAATCGATGTTGATTCTTGTAAAATAGAAGAAGTTTCCTCGATGGAACATGCTTGCTCCGCACCGGCCTGAGACAGTTGTTGATTTGAAGCCGCCAATTGTTTGGAAGCAGCAGACACTTCCCATGCGCTCTCTGATAATTGACGAACAATATTACCAATCATACTGACAATCCGGTTTGCGAACTTCAAAGCTAAAAAAATACACAAAATACTAATTGTTATTAAAAGAAATAATACTACCCAGCCAATATGAGTAACTTCTCGGTTGAGTCTGGCCTTAACAGCGGTGTTATAATTCAATTCAGCCAAAATAAGGGTTTGGATATGACTACTAATAAATTGACCTACTTTTTTTGTTTCGTCTAAAGAATGTATGGAAGATGATAAATCTTTATTATGTATTGCTCTGACAGTCGTATTAAATTCTTCATTAAAAGTAGAGAATAACCTCTCAATTGAATCTAAATCATCAATTCCGGCCTGATCTTGGATATGTTTTTTTAAAAATAATATATCCGCCTCGGCCTGATTTAAGAGTTTTAAGCATCTCTGTTCTGTGTCCGTATTACTGAATATATATTTTTCAAGCTCATTGGATATTTCCGAGACTGAGTTTGATATTCTGTTGGTTACAATAACAGTTTCAACCATTTGATCGAGATCACGAATAAAACCTTTCAAAGTAATATAAGAAAAAATACTGACTCCGCTCATAAAAACAACAATAAATAAAAAACGAAAAATTACCTTTTTCCGAAAAGATAAACTAAATTTCCGAATTAGCATTTCACGTAATTTCAGGTTAATCAAATAAATCATCCTCCGATAACATCAATTTACGAAATTAGTTAACAATTATTACCTAGATTTATAAAAAAATGTATCTATTGAATAAAATTCACTGATTTTATAAAACGTTTCTTTTACTAAAATTATCATTTCTTTATATTGATTGCAAGCATAATTCGGTAATTTTATTTAATATCAAAGATCATTCTTTTTGAATAATCGGTTCATCTCATTTCCAGAATTATTTTTATTAAGCAGGAATTAAACAATGGATGTTGAATAACTAAAAGCATTAACTTTTGACAATACTTTTAAAAAGTATTTTTAATATGTAGATCAACTTGGTTTGCCAACTTGTTTGGAAAACTTTATAAGGAATAAATATGAAAAAAGCAATTAACCAAGAACTGATGAGGGTCAACAACAAAAAGTCTATTCTCGAATTAATCTTAAAAAAACCATCGATATCTAAGGCGGTAATAGCCACGACTCTCGGATTAAGTTCGACAACTGTGACTACGTTTGTGAATGAATTAATTTCGGAAGGCAGGATTATGAAATGCGGTATCGCAAAATCCACTGGTGGCCGCAAATCCGTTTTATATCAACTGAATCCTGAAGCTTTTTATATCATTGGGATCAATTTGTTAGTTGATAAATTAATCTGGGTATTGGTTAATTCCGTGGGGACCATCATCGACACTCAAGAAATACTCTTAAATAGCATCGATGAGTTGTATATTATCGGTCTTTTGAATAAAACCATCGATGAAATCATTCTCCAAAACAATATCCCCGATGAAAAAATCGGCGGGATTGGAATCGGAATTCCGGGCATTGTGCAAAACACTTTCGGAATTGTTGAATTAGCCCCCAATTTAGGTTGGAAAAATGTTAACTTACAGCAATTGCTTAATACCAAAAAAATGATTTTCATCGAAAATGAAGCGAATGCTGGAGCAATCGGCGAACATTCTTTTGGAACGGCTACACACGTTTCGAATCTGCTTTATATTTCCATCGGTGTAGGAATCGGATGTGGATTCATTCTAAATGACAGACTTTATACCGGACATTCAAACCGAGCAGGAGAATTTGGCCATATGACGGTAGAACCGGCTGGTTTATTCTGTAGATGTGGTAATCAAGGGTGTTGGGAGGCCTATGCTTCCAATGACGCTACTCTTAAAAGGTATAATCAAAACTCCGCTTATCCAATAAAATCTTTTGAAGAATTTTTGGACCGGATTATTCGAAAAGAGAGTCTTGCGATGGAGGTACTGGATTCGACTATAAAATACTTGGGAATTGGTATCGCCAATCTGATCAACGGCCTAAATCCAGAAATGGTCGTGATTGGGGGTGAATTGGGCGAAGTTAGCGAAATTATTAGTCACAAACTAATAAAACAGGTTAAAGATTGTAGTTTAGACAAAACCTTTAGTAATTTTACCCTGGAGTTTTCCCAATTAAAGAATCGAGCCACTGCTTTGGGTGTAGCAAGTCAAGTTATGGAAAAGGTTTTTAATCAATAATTTAAATAAAGGAGTTGTTTCTATGGGATATCTATTAGGGTTTGATATCGGTAGTTCCTCCATCAAAGCTACCTTGATCGATTCTGCCACCGGTAAAGTTATTACTTCAGCAACCTCCCCTCAAACGGAACTTGAAATCTCAGCCCCCAAACCAGGCTGGGCCGAACAACATCCCGATACTTGGTGGGAGCATGTCAAGTTAACAACTGCCATGATTAAAGACAACAGCCATACAAATCTGCGGGATGTCGAAGCTATCGGTCTTTCTTACCAAATGCATGGATTGGTTATTGTCGACCATAACCAAAAGGTGCTCAGACCAGCAATAATCTGGTGTGACAGCCGCGCAGTTTCTATCGGAGAGGAGGCATTTAAAGCTTTAGGTCCTCAAAAATGTTTGTCACATTTACTTAATTCACCTGGCAACTTTACAGCTTCTAAATTAAAGTGGGTCCAGCAAAATGAGCCGGATACCTATAAAAAAATCTATAAAGCCATGCTTCCCGGGGATTATATAGCCATGAAATTAAGTGGTGAAATCAAGACCACTCCCTCCGGATTATCGGAAGGCATTCTTTGGGATTTTCAAAATGACAGACTTGCCCAAATGCTTTTAGATTGTTATGACATCTCTCAAGATCTGATTCCTGACCTGGTAGCGACTTTTTCTCTCCAAGGGGAGCTGTCTAAACAAGCAGCTGAAGAGTTGGGTTTAAAACCAGGAGTAAAAATAGCATACCGGGCTGGTGATCAGCCCAATAACGCTTTCTCACTGAATGTTTTGAACCCCGGTGAATTGGCGGCGACCGCCGGAACAAGCGGTGTTGTCTACGGGGTCGGTGATCAACCCAATTATGATCCGAAATCGCGGGTGAATACTTTTGTCCATGTCAATCATGTAGCGGATGCACCTCGTTATGGTATTTTACTCTGCATGAATGGTACCGGTATTTTAAACCGCTGGATCAAAAACAATGCAGCTGCAGGATTGTCCTATGAAGAAGCAAACGGATTAGCGGCCAAAGTTCCGGTGGGTTGCAACAATCTAGCGATTCTACCTTACGGCAATGGTGCCGAACGTACTCTGGAAAACAAAAATATCGGTGCTTCCATTCACGGCCTCAATTTTAACATTCATGACCGCTCTTACCTCTTACGGGCTGCTCAGGAAGGGATTGTTTTCGCTTTGAATTACGGTCTTGAAATCATGGAAAACATGGGAATCAATGTCCAATCCGTTAAGGCCGGCCATGCCAATATGTTCTTAAGTCCGATTTTCAGTGAAGCCTTTGCTACAATTTCTGGAGCCGAGGTCAAACTCTATAATACTGATGGTTCACAGGGCGCTGCCAGAGGAGCTGGATTTGGAGCCAGTATTTTTAAAGATTTTCGGGAAGCTTTTACCGGGCTGCAAGCCGTTAAGTCAATTCAACCCAATGATGCTTTAAAATCAGCCTACGTAGAAGCTTATCAAAATTGGAAAGCGATTCTAAAACGCCAACTTGAAAATGTTTGATATTGAAACATGAATTTTTCAAACAGCTATTAATTTTATTCAATAAGTTGAATTACGGTAATTACCTTTTAAGTTAATACCGTTTATATTCAAAATGAAGTTATTCAAATAACAAAGGGAGGAAACAAAATGTCAAAAAAATCACTACATTCGATTTGTCGATGGACTTTCAATCCAGGAAAAGGTGGTTTTACCCCCGGAGATATGCGCCCGGCATGGTCTGCCCAAAAGTTGGATGTTGTTGGGATTATCGGAATCATTAAAGAAAAGATTGCCCCCAAAATGCCTGACAATGTTGAACTTGGATTTGAGGTTCATTATGACAGCGAAATTGATGAAAAAACTGCTCCCGCTATTGCTGACGCCTTAATTGACGCCAAAATGCATCTAGCCATGATTACGCCGGGTGCTCATAGCCACTTTGGTTATGGTGGGGTCTGTTCTCTCGATCCCAAAGAACGTAAAGCTGCGGAAGAGTTAGGCCTCCGCACGGTCGATCTGGCCTATGGTCCTATGAAAAAAGCCTGGCATCCAGATAGCGCCAAAGCACCGGCTTTTGTTCTTTGGAATGGTTCCTACGGTTATGATTTGGCCTCTGTTGGGGTTAAGCAAATGTATCAAAACCTGAAAGAAAGTATTGCGGGCCTCTGTAAATATGAGGAGAAAAAAGGCGGCAGCCTTTATATCGGTTTTGAACCCAAACCCAATGAAGGACATCCGGCGATGATTATTCCGACTGTGGCGTCCGCCCTGCTTTTCTGGCGCCGCATCGAAGACGAATTCGGCGTATCCCGCAAGAAAAAAGGAGTTAATAAAGAATTCGGCCATACTGAAATGATTGGCCTTGACCACGTCTACGATTCCGTTGAAGAACTGGACAATGACGCCATGGT
>JAEZKW010000079.1 GCA_023415375.1 Bacillota bacterium | reverse complement strand
CAGTTTCACATCAGCTTGCTGGCCGTTACCGACGAAATACCATTTAATTTCGTACGGAGCGGCTGCATAAGTACTGATTCCAAGCAGAAATAATCCAACCAACAACAACAAAACCGTAATTCTCTTGATGTTCTTCATTCATACTCCTCCTTATTTAATTTAATTTATTGCTTAACCGGAGGCTGTTGCAAAATAAAATGAATCGATAGAGATATACAATATACACGTTTATTATTGCTATATATTGTATATCTCATTGATTTTGAAATCGTTTTGCGACAGCCTCTGGGATCAGCCTTTGATTGCGCCAACCGTCAAACCTTTGACGAAATATTTTTGGAAAAACGGGAATGTAAGAATAATTGGCCCGACTCCAATCACCACCATCGCCATACGGGCCGACTCCGAAGGCATTGTGGCAAGTACATCCGCTGCTCTACCCCCCATTGAGCTGGAATTTTGCAGCAAATACTGCATAGAACTCTGAAGTTGATATAACAAATATTGTAAGGGCGCCAAATTCGGATTATTAATATACAATGATGCTAAAAACCAGTCGTTCCAATACTGTACCATCGCGAATAAAGCGATAGTCGCAATACCGGGTAAGGCAAGCGGAAAAACGATTTTAAAGAAAGTGGTGAATTCACCGGCGCCGTCAATTCTTGCCGATTCAAGCAGAGAATCCGGGATATTGGTCTTATAGAACGTACGTAAAATAATCACCCAAAAAGCATTCATTAAATATGGGAAAATAAGTCCCCACAAATTGTCCTTAAAATGGAGCACATTGACGCCGATTAAGTACGTTGAAACCATACCGCCGTTAAACAGCATTGTAAAGACAAGAATGAATGTAAAAAAGCCTTTATACTTAAAATCCTGACGTGAGATTGGAAACGCATATAAGGCCATTACTATTACACCTAAAATGGTTCCGACTAGGGTAACCAGAATCGTGATACCATAAGCGGTGATAACCTGTGGAGTGTTCGTGATGATATATTTATAAGCAAATGTGGTAACTGCTGACGGAATGAATTTGTAACCTTGAATTGCCAATAATTTCTCATCGGTGAGCGACGCTGAAATCATCAATACCAGCGGCACTAGGCAAAGAAAACTGTACACAGCTAAAATAATATTTAAAATTACATTAGACTTTGTTGAAATACTATTTAACTTATTAAAATCGACAACATCTTTTCTTCCCATGATTTACCTCCTCATGCCTTATGTATTTTTCTATCATCAAACCAGCTAAAGTCGATCGCAAGATATCCAGAGCACGCAGTTTCAACTATATTTGTTTTTCGTGCCAATGGTTTGAATCGAATCACTTTCTCACCACATTCCGGCATCCCGATCGATTTTTTTCACAGCATAATTAGCGGCCAAGATTGTAATAAAGCCCACCACGGATTGGAAAAGAGCTGCTGCCGAAGACATTCCAATGTCCCCATTTCGTATTAAAGTATTATATACATAAACATCGAGCGTCCAAGTTGCTGGAGCCAGCGCACCGGCACCTTTAGGAATCAGCATGAATAAGCCAAGGTCTGTATTAAAAATTCTCCCTACGAAAATGAGGGTCATTACAATAATTACCGGCGTAATTTGGGGTATCGTAATATTCTTTATTTGTTGCCACCTGCTGGCCCCATCAATACGGGCCGCTTCATACATTTCCTGATCAATTCCAATAATGGAAGCCAGAAAAATAATACAGTTATTGCCCACCCAGTGCCAGGCATTTACAATCATTATAATCCAAGGCCAATACTTCAGTTCCGAATACCAAAACACCGGTTTGATTCCCAAAAACTTAAAAATCGTCATATTGAAATAGCCTTTATCCGGGCTTATAAAAGCATATACCAAATAACTAAAGACAATCCATGAAAGAAAATAAGGTAAGAACATCGCGCTTTGATATAATTTTGACAACTTACGGCTGTAAATTTCATTGAGCATGATGGCAAAAGCGATAGCGATAATGGTACAAGAAATAATAAAACCTAAATTATAAAGTATCGTATTACGGATAAAAATAAAAGCATCCGGGGAGGCAAAAATGTATTTAAAGTTTCCAAGACCAGTCCATTCACTCTTGAACAGGCTGGAGAAAAAGCTACCGTCATGAAACCGGAAATCTTTAAAGGCCACAATCATACCGAACATCGGCAAATAGTTATTTAATAGTAGTACTAAAAATCCAGGTAAAAGCATCAAAAATAAAGCCCTATTCTTCACAATTTCATGCCAAAACCCTCGAGCCGGTCTGATATCGATGTCATTGACTCTCGCGGCTCCCGATAAATCTTTACTCATCTCCCAATCTCCCTTTCACACAGCTGTAATTACAATAATAAGATTTGCAATAAACACAGCCTGAACTTTATATTAATTGAATTAAAACTTTTGATTACGTTTTTATTATCCCAGGTTATCACAGGAACGACTAGACGGACTTTTCCTAAACAAGAGTCCCAACTTTTTCCAAAAAATTGGACCTGCGTTGATATTTTCTCGACACCGTAAAACAATCTCCACAGTCGTTCCAATCCCCGGTTTGCTGCTTAAGTTGATAAAACCACGGTGGCTTTTAATTACACGGTGGCAATATGTCAAACCTAAGCCCCAGTTGCTTTTAGAAGGTTTTGTGGTAAAAAAGGGCCGAAAAACCTTATGAAGATTTTTCCGGGAAATACCGACTCCATTATCGATAATTCGAATATAACCCCACTCGTATTCAAGACCAATTGCAATCATCAGTTTCGGCGGCTCTTTACCTTCACTACGATCGGCCATTGCATCCTTGGCATTATTGAATAAATTTTCCAACACAGTGGTTAAATGTTCGCGATCACCCCATACTGAGATTTCATTATTTAAATATCTCTTCGTTATGATGACTCCAGTCAAATCCAAACTACAATGATGCAACGCTTCTTCAACCAACTCCTGCAGGTTAATCCAACGCGGATTCACATTAAATTGTTTGGCCTGGGCATGAAGTTTGTCTAAACTGACCAAAGCTTCGCCACAAACATCAAGGGCTGACTTTATTTGGGTCATTGCCCGTTCTACCTTTTCTCCCTGTAAACCTTCCAATTGAAGTGTGGCCATATTCATTGCCATTTGGGCTGCCAGAAACCGATTTTTAAATGAATGAAGAGCTAAACGAACAGCCTGATTGGCGACATTGATTTGCTGCTCCAGTTTTTTGGTTCCAATCCGCGATGTCCCCAAAAAGCCATAACGGAAAATAGCCAATAAAACCATACTACCTGCTACAATGGTTACTAAAGGAACCGCTATAATATAGAAGGAATTAAAAACCGGATATTTTGTGCCCAGTGGCAAAAGAGAGGTGGCCATCGTATAAGCATTCAGTACGTTACTTCGGCCGATACAAAATAATAGGATAAAAAACACTGCCAACAGTAGACTCCCGACTCCTACACATAATGCTTGCACTCTTTTTTGAAGAATCTTGGAATTTGTAAAGACCATAAAAATTCTTCGTACAGCCCAAAAGAGCATAATAATAATTAACCCTAAGGCAATGCCGTCTCTAAGATAAAGTTGTTGCTCATAACGCGCATGTTCTATTGGGTTACCAAGGAAAGTGGTACCTTTAATATACAGATTAAACAGGTATTGGGGATCATAGCTTTTAATTAAATAAGCATCAATAGTGAATAAAATTCCAATCAGGGATATATCCGAAACCTTCCAATATTGAAAAGAGTAAGAATACGCGAAACCGGCTAATGCTGTAACAAATCCAATGGCAGACCATAAT
The DNA here is from genome assembly GCA_023415375.1 of Bacillota bacterium. GTDB lineage: Bacteria > Bacillota > UBA4882 > UBA8346 > UBA8346 > UBA8346. Next base: position 13,844 of record JAEZKW010000079.1, on the reverse strand, counting down.
CGAAAACGCATAAAATCATATAATGATAAATTTCCTACTATCCGCCAGGCCCAGCTGGGTTGGTCAATCGGTAAAGCAAGAACCGCATTGAATTCATAATTCCCGAAGCGGGGGATTAAACCCGCTAACCCAATGATACAACATCCAAAAGTAAAAAGAATGAAGCCTAACCAGATAGCCGGATATCCCCGAAAAACCCGGACCATAACAAATAAGGCAAATATCAGGAAGACCATCGCCACAAACAGCAACCCGACTCCTCCTCTCACGCCTGTGCGTGAACCTGCAACTTACTTATCCCTTACGGTATCATGATATCGAATATTTTAGACATTCACTTTCTGTTTACATTTCAGTAATTCTTTACAAAAGAATTAAATCCTTCGCTAATTACGGAACCAAAATATAATTTCAATAATAAATTAAGACCCGCTGAAAAGGGGGTCCTAATTTAGCAAATGGTCGGAGGAAAGTTCCTACCATAGACTGCCTTCATTTATTGACATCGGTGTCAAACTATTAACAAAAAAAATCTTATTTACAGTATAAATATAACATATTTGTGATTATTTGTCTAGCCTATTTCTCCTATTTTTGCTTTTTTCCTATATAATTTCATACTTATTATAAGATTTAATAGGCTAGACTCAAAGCCATCCCTTTTATTTCAAAGGATTTGCGGGGGCCCAAACCGGATCATAATCACCACTTTCAGTTAATTTTGTAACTTTGCCATCTAAATCGACGAGATATAATCCTGATTTTTGAAAAGAACTGTTTTTCGCAGCAAAGATAATCTTCTTGCCATCCGGGGACCATTGTAGTCGACTTAATGGAAGGGATGCATCCACTTGAATGCTTTTATTGATTCCACTTTTCAAAGTATAAAAATGAAGCTGCGAATTTGAAAGAAAGGCCACTCGAGATGAGTCGGGAGACCAGCACGGAAAAGCACGATCGGTACCTGTTTTTCCAAGTTGAATTTCATTGCTATTGCCATCCGCAGCAATAATATAAGTACCAAAAGTAAAGATAAATGTAGGATGAATGCTATCTGTGTCCTTAGCTTCCACCTTGGCCATTTTAGTAAAAGCTATTTGCTTACCATCCGGCGACCAACATAAATCATCATCGAAATCTATATCCTGTACTTTTTTGCTTACTTCAATAATTGGCTGATTCTCGCTTCCATCCATATTCATCACATACAGTTTGTTTTCCCTGCCGATAAAAGCTTGTTTTTTAAAAATAAAAGCTATTTTCCGGCCATCCGGTGACGAGGTTGGCGTTAAACATACGCCTGGATCTCTAATTAATTTCTGGCGTCCGGACCCATCCGGATTAATGAGGTAAATACTAACATCGTCCTTTTTTTTCTGTAAAAAAAGAATTTTAGATCCGTCAGGTGACCATGAAGGCGCTGACCCTTCCAAATCACGCTCACTTAACAAAATTAAATCGCTACCATCTACATCCACCGCATAAACTGCATTTTGGCGACCGTTATTAGCAACAAAAACTATTTTCGAGCTATCAGGAGACCATGCAGGCAAATAATTAATCATACAATTTTCGGCCAATTTAGTTTGGCCGCTGCCATCACTGTTCATAACCCACAATTCATAACGGCTGCCCTTTTTGGAAAAGTAAAGAATTTTGGCACCATCCGGCGACCAATTTGGTTTTAGCTCATCGGTTTTACTATGCGTAAGCCTCTGTAAATCGCCCCCATCTTCCCGGATAGTATAAATTTCAAAATTACCATCCCGCTTCGATGAAAAAACAATTTTTTGCGCAGTTGATTTTACTGGAGAAACACTGGCTTCATTATCGGAATCAGCCATAACCGCCGGCATGAAAATACTCAATAAAAATAGTAATGATAATATTAATAACTTTTTTTTCATAGCAACGCTCCTACCTTTTTATGCAAGTAATATATTCAAACAGCAATATCTATATTAGTTATCGCCCAATTATTATCACTTTTATAATAACTTTTGAATCCCTTAACCAATCTCTAAATTAAGCTAGAATGAGGCTGTCTCACAGGAGACAGCCTCCGAACATAAATACCTAGACTTAGACAATCTTACCACAAACTTGCATATACTGATGCATAAACCATATCTTGTTTAAAGTTATCTTTACCGACTGTAGCTGCACCGAGTCTGGTTTCAAGAACTCCGAATTTATAACCAATATAAAAATCAGTCAAATTTTTAGTTGTTGCTTGGTTAGCATCGCTGGCGGTTAAAGCTCTATAAGCCAACGAGACTTTTCCATCGGCAATACCGCTGTAAATAACTTTGTAGCCCATACCGCCATCTACATTGAACGTGTACTTGTCATCCATTAAACCTACGATTTCAAGTTTAATTGCATCAATAGAGACACCAACTTGAGCCTGGCTTGAGGAATCGCCGCTAGCCGGTGAATTAGTAAGGTAATCTGCTTTGATAGTACCAAACCCGGCTTTGTAAACTAAACCAACGGTAGATTCGGTAAATTTGGTAGGGTCAATATAATGACCAACATGGACATCGCCGCCATCAAATTTAATGGTAGCAGCAACAATCGCTTCATTATCAGAGTTAACATTTACTTTATTAGGCTCATATCCAATATTGACGATTACGTTATCGGAGTTGTAATCAATAGCAATTGCTCCGCTTGGGTTACCATTGTCTGCAGGTGCATGGTCAAAGAAGGGATCGGCATGGTACATAGCGGGAGCCATATCACGAATCCGGTCCTGTCCGCGTTTAGCATTACTGTATTCTATGCTGGTATACCAAAGATCAAAATTGGAACCACCGATTTTGTTAATACCAAATTCATAAATTGACTTTAAATTAGGAACATTACTACCTGTAGTTTTATCATTTGGCCACCCATCAATTTTAGCACCGACGTTAGCCCAGGTCCCAGTAGCATCATCTTTAATTTTGCCTAAGAGTACCATCTTTAATCCGCCATTATTAAGGGTTACCGGTTGTTTGGTAGCATCAGTGGCATCTGAACTAAAGTAAGCCCAGGTTACACGTCCGCCTACATATGGATCAAATGTAGCAGCTGAAACTACAGCAACAAAAGATAATGTAAGTACTACAGCTAAAACAAGAACTAATAACTTTTTCAAAATTAAATCCTCCTTTTATTTCAGTTGATTGAGCCATCATTTTGAGATTTGCAATAAACTTGTCGCGTTTCGTTTTATTGCGCTCCCAATCATACGATCAAATAAAAGTGAGATTTCACCTCCTTCCTCTGTCGGATCCGCTTAAAGGTTCTATGGCTATAAACCCTCTCGGGCTAAACAGCAGAAATGGACGTCATCGATATCACAATTAACTATACGAATACAAATTAGTTATCTGTTATGCAACATAGCGCAGCTTAAAAAAGCTATATTTACCTTTGTTGGTAAAGATAACCTTGTGAATTTGCTTTTATATTATCACAGGGGCGTCACCGGTGTCAAATATTTATTTTACAATTTTGTATCATATTGTTTTCGTACCATTAACAGTTTGCTTTGTTCGTAATCACAACAGTTTTTGTGATTACAATTTAAAATTTAAATGCTTTACAAGCAATTTGAAAACTCATATTTGGCAAAACCTTGTCTTTTGATGATTTCAAGCTCCTATCTTTGAGACCCAATCATTGACAAAAAATTTTTTACCCGCTATAATGACTTCGATGTCATATTGAAAACTATAGCCTTTTATACTATTGCAAAGGATGATTGTAGATGAAATTTGGACATTTTGATGACCAGACCCAAGAGTATGTTATTACCACTCCGAAAACTCCGGCGCCGTGGATTAATTATTTAGGGACACAGGATTTTTTTGGTATGATTTCCAATACCGGCGGGGGGTATTGCTTTTATAAGGATGCCCGGCTCCGCAGAATTACCCGTTACCGATATAATAACATTCCCTTCGACACCAATGGCCGTTATTTCTATATTCATGACGACAATAATGTATGGTCTCCATCCTGGCAGCCGGTTCAAGCCGATTTAGATTTTTATGAATGCCGGCATGGTATGGGCTATACTAAAATTAGCGGTATAAAAAACCAAATCAAGGCTGAAATTACTTATTTTATTCCTGTCAGTCAAAATTGTGAAGTTCATCGGGTAACCGTATCGAACCAAAGCAATCAAGCAAAAAGTTTTAAACTTTTTTCCTTTATTGAATTTTGCTTATGGAATGCCTATGATGATATGACCAATTTCCAACGTAACTTTAATACCGGTGAAGTTGAAGTCGAAGGAAATGTAATTTATCATAAAACAGAATACCGGGAACGCCGCAATCATTACTCATTTTATAGCGTAAACCAACCGATTGCCGGTTTCGATACGGATCGGGAATCATTTATCGGATCCTATAACGGGCTCCATAATCCGCAAACAGTTATAGCTGGAAAATCCAATCATTCCGTTGCCGACGGCTGGTCTCCGATTGCCTCCCACTGTTTGGAAATAACCCTGGAGCCGGGGGCAAGTAAAGAATACATATTTGTTTTAGGTTATGTCGAAGTACCCACAGCCCAAAAATGGCAACAGCCCGGCAAAATTAATAAAGAACCGGCCCAAAAAATTATTGCCCAATTTGCAACATCCGGTCAGGTTGATAGAGCATTGGAAGAATTAAAAGAATATTGGACGAATTTGCTTTCCGTTTATCAACTGGAAACTAATGAACCCGAGCTTAACCGGATGGTCAATACATGGAACGCTTATCAGACAATGGTTACATTTAATCTTTCCCGCAGCGCTTCTTATTTTGAGTCCGGGATCGGACGCGGTATGGGCTTCCGGGATTCTAATCAAGATTTGCTGGGTTTTGTCGGTATGGTTCCTCAAAGAGCGAGGGTTAGAATTTTAGATTTGGCGGCCACTCAATTACCTGATGGAAGTGCTTATCATCAATACCAACCCTTAACCAAAAAAGGAAATTCCGACATCGGAGGCGGGTTTAATGATGATCCCTTATGGCTCGTATACTCAGTCGTCGGATATATTAAAGAAACCGGTGATTATTCAATTTTAAATGAGCAGGTTCCATTTAATAATGATCCCACTCTTGCCGACAGTTTAATGGAGCATTTACGGAGGTCAATCCAATACACTGCTACCAATGTCGGGCCCCATGGACTGCCGCTCATTGGTCATGCCGACTGGAACGATTGTTTAAACTTGAATTGTTATTCCGAAACACCCGATGAGTCTTTCCAAATATGTACCAGCAAAGAAGGAAAAGTCGCTGAATCCGTTTTTATAGCCGGTATGTTTGTCGATATAGGACCGGAATATGCTGAACTATGCCGCCGTCAAGGGCTTGAATCCGAGGCGACCTCCGTATTGGACATGGTTGAGAATATGCGGCAAATCATTATTAAAGATGGATACGATGGCGAGTGGTTTTTACGGGCCTATGACGATGCCGGGCATAAAGTGGGAAGTCATGAAAATAAAGAAGGTCAGATTTATATCGAACCGCAGGGCATGTGCGTTATGGCCGGCGTTGGCGTTGAAAACGGTTTAGCACTGAAGGCCATGAACTCGGTAAAAAAACGTCTGGATACAGCCCATGGTGTTCGATTATTAAACCCTCCCTATACGGAATATCATCTTGAATTAGGTGAAATTAGCTCTTATCCTCCAGGGTATAAGGAAAATGCCGGCGTTTTCTGCCACAATAACTCTTGGATTATGATTGCTGAAACTGTTCTTGGCCGTGCAGAAGAGGCTTTTGAATATTACCAGAAAATCGCTCCTGCCTATCGCGAAGAAATTAGTGATTTACACCGGATGGAACCCTATGTTTATTCACAAATGATTGCAGGCAGTGATGCTAAGCTCCATGGTCAAGCCAAGAACTCCTGGCTTACTGGAACTGCGGCCTGGAATTATGTGGCCATAACGCAGTACATTTTGGGGATTCGGCCCGAATTTGACGGACTCCGAATCGATCCTTGCATTCCTTCGAGGTTTGGGGAGATTAAAATTAACCGGAAATTTCGAGGTGTGCTTTACAAAATTCATATTAAAAATAACCGTTCCGGTCATTATATACTCAAAGTGAACGGAGAGAATTTACCCGGAAAAATCGTACCTGCAGGTGATAGAAATGGTGTTGTTGAAGTATATTGTGAAACTTGATCGTTAACTTATTACTGACATAAGGCGAGTGAATCATGAATGGCTACTCTTTATGATGTTGCAAGATTAGCTGCTGTATCTCCGAAAACAGTTTCCCGGGTTATTAATGAGCCGCATTTGGTTACTGAAGAAACCCGGGAGCGGGTTATTGACGTCATCAAAAAACTGGACTATCATCCGAATGCGATTGCTGCCAGTTTAAAAAGAAGATGTTCCAACATTGTTGGGTTTGTGATTCCATACGGATCAGATTTTGTTTTTCAGGATCCCAACATGATGGAACAACTGCGTGGCGCTCATGATTTATTGACAACCGGGGGGTATGAAGTCATTATATCGGCTCCTGTTTATAAAAAAGACGCCTTGAACGAAGCGATTCGTCTTGTTAAACACCGGAGTGTCGATGGAGTCATTCTTTATCCTTCAGCAGGTATTGAAGACATCATTCATGAGTTTACCGAAAAAAAATTTTCTTACGTAACTCTCGGACTTTGTTTTGAAGAACAGAAAACAAATTATGTCGATATTAATTTGACTCCTGGAGCTTACGCTGCGACCAAATATCTAATTTCATTAGGCCATCGCCATATTGGCTTAATTAATAAACCCCATGACTTTTTTATTTTGGGAAAAGAAGATTTACTATGTGGTTATCAAATGGCTTTGCAAGAAAGTAATATCGAATTTAGACCGGAACTGATCACCGAAGGGGATTTTACCTTTGAAGGCGGCTGGCGTTCGTTTGAGAAACTAAAAAAGCTAAATCCAGATTTATCGGCCGTTATCTGTTCGAGCGATCCGACAACTTACGGAGTTATTAAAGGGATTACCGACGCAGGACTCAAAATAAACCGAGACATTGAAGTCATTGCCGGAGATAACTTACCCCTTACCCAAAAGGCGTATCCTACCATTAGCAGTATTAAAAATCCCGCCTATGAACAGGGTAAACAAGCGGGAAAAATGCTTATCGATGTAATCAGTTCGGGTTCCAAAATACCAGGAGTCAATCTCAATACCGAGTTTGTCGTCCACGGCAAGTTCCTATAAATCCTTACGGTTTAAAAGTCGCAGCAGACGCTCTAGATTGAGTTTCAGTCGGCCCATTATATTGATTATTCTTCCGGGAAACCAACTGGCGGCGCGCCAAAATACTTTGAAAAAAGGTATCATAATACTGCTTAAACATGTGAAATAAAAAATTAAGCCGAATAGGATTATAATCCAGACGAATAAACGCAACTCAAGCCAAGTAGCCCAATAGATAAAAGGTATTATCAAAATTGCTACAAATATCCAAAATATAATATCTCCAATAGCATCGATCAAGCGGTTGACTCGAATCTGGCTTCGAAAAACCCGATATAGATCAAAAAAAGCTCCCCATATAACACCCGTAAAGAGGAGAACTAAAGAAGTATTCAGTTGCAAATGAATAAATTCCATTTCGTAATTCCTCCCGTAAAACATATGATAAGGGAGGAATTTTTATACTTTGCCATGCCTGAGTCAAGAAGAGATATTACTTTCCAAATAACCGAAACCGGGCCCACCAAAATAAAATCAGCCAACATAAAAATGAAATTCCAAATAAACATTTTAAACCCTCTTGCAAATATAAAGACATTCGAAGTTCCCGGTTGATGGCCTCTCTCCGCAATGTCTGCCATAATCCAAGTGTATTTTGGACATACCCTCGGGTCTCTTTAAATTTTGGTTCATTGCCTGGTCTTACGTTGGAAATCCCGGCATTATAAGCTTCTAAAGCTAAATCAACCCGCCCGTGATAATAATCTAATAAATCTTTTAGATATTTTACTCCCACATCAATATTGGCTTCCGGGGAAAAAATATCATCATCTTTGTCACTATTACTATATTCTTTATGATATTGCTGCCAAACCCGAGGCATGAGTTGCATCAGACCTTTTGCCCCCCGGGGCGAAACCGCCCGCACCGAAAAATTACTCTCTGATTTGATAATCGCATACACTAAATTGGGGTCCACATTATTTGCAAGCGCACTGCGATTGATAATTCTGATAATGGGCTGTAAATCGCCTGCCAAATCTTCATGATTCTCAGTGACCGCAGTCATCATTTTCATGGTTTTAACGAGTGGACCTTCGGTTACTAAAATACCGAGTCCGGTAAGACCCAGGACAACTGTGGTAAACAAAAAAAATGAAAAAATCCAGGTTCCATCAAGTGTTTCCTTACGGCGAAAGGAATCTGCGAAAATAATAATCGGACTGAGAATAAATTTAAAGGCAGTAATAATGATTCGCTGCAATAACCCAGGGAATGAACGGGAATGGGCTCGTCTTCTTTTGGCCGTCGTTGCACTCGCGAAAGGCATTTGACACCTCTAATCAATATTGGTTTTATTCAAACTAAACTATCCTTTTAAAATGCCTAGTATACTCGATTTGTTTAGTGAATCTCAAACCATTAATGATCTACTTCGGTGTCAAATTTGAATTATCCTGCCAAAAGATACCTATATCTAACTATCTTTATTATTTAATCAATCTGCTTAAGAAACCCTTACCCTTTTTTAAAGCATTTTCATCCGTATATACGAGTGAGTAAACATTGCCATCAACCGTAACCTTACCCAAATCCAAACTTAATTGCTGAATATGTAGACCTTCTCCTTTAACCTCCAAAACTCCTAAACCAGTTTCTAAAATTACCTGCTCCTGATCATAACACCCAAGATTACTAACTCCCTCGACTATCAACTGGCCACGATTGGTCAATGTTAATTGATGAATTAGATCATTGGTCTTTTTCTTATCTTCCACTTTTTTCACTCCTCATAAAGCGTACTCCGCAAGCGGCGTTATCATAGAATATTCTGAAAGGAAGGAAGATAGACCAATTCAATACTGTTCACCAATCAAGAGGCTGTCAAAAACATTTTAAAACCAACAAAAAATACAATATATAATTTCATAGATTAAACCAAACGTTATATATTGTATTTCTTTATCGATTCATTTATTTTGGGGCAGACTAAATTACCATATCTTTACAAGATTCGTTTTCGGATAATAATGTTTCACGATTTGCTTTGGGGATTTATTTTCTTTGGCCAAAGCAAAGGCACCCCATTGGCATAGGCCAACGCCATGTCCAAAGCCCCTTCCCTTTAACTTTAATAGATCCGGCTGATTTCTAATATCATCCAGTATCCAAATAGAACGCATTTTCTCAGGGCCAATATTAATCCGGAAATCACCGCCGGCAATTTCGGCGCTTCCCTTGTCGCCAATAAATTTCAATACTGTAGCCCTATTTGCTTTACTACGTTTTACAATTTTCATTGATTGAAATGTACCAATTTTATTAAGATTCATCTTTTTTAAAGCATCGTTAATTTTTGTTCCAGTAAAAGACGCTTCCCAAAATAATTCCGTTTTGGGAATATATTTTTCTTCGGGGCATTTTACGGATTGAATATAGGGTGGTTCTGGTCCTTTATAAGACAATCCCTCCCGGGCATAATCCGTTTTTCCACCACAACTTGCCGAATACCAGCCCTTGATATAGTGATCTTTATAAACCAAAACCATCCCTCGGGTCATATTAATAGCCTTACGGATAGCTGGTGTAATATTGGCAGCATTATAGGCCTGGGCCTCTTTTTCATCGGTTGATATGTCCGTACCGTGGATCGAACGTGTCCCACCTCGCGCCAAAAACTCCATTGTAAATGTACGGGCAATGATCGCCTGCGCTGCATATGCATTTAAAGGCCATCCGGGTTTCATTTCTCCAGCAACCACTCCAGTCAAATATTCCTCGATATCCATTTGCTTTTTTGCACCGGTCTCTTTCATAAAAACCGTTATTCTAGGCGGCTCTCCAAAATGGGTCACAATATTTTTGAATAAGGTTCCTTCTTTTCCCGGACAACCCGTAATCACAAGCAGAGTCGATAAAAAAAGAAACACCAGCCCAGGAATTTTTCGAATCATAGCTTCACCTTCCATTCGATATCTTTCCAAAACTAGCATCTCGATTTTTACCTTTTTTATTCGCCAATTCCAAACTTACAAGGATTTTGCCTGCTCCCAAAGGGATTCCATTTCATCCAAAGTCATTTCTTTTAAAGTCTTTCCGGCTTTAGCTGCTTCTTGCTCCATATAGTGAAACCGCTTGGTGAATTTCCCGATTGTACCTCGCAGGGCAATCTCCGGGTTGATATCCAGAAAGCGGCCTACATTGACCAACGAAAACAATATATCACCAAATTCATCGGAAAGTTTTTCTTTCATCAAATCATTATTCTGGATGAACGCCTGACCCCTCAAAACTTCTTCAAACTCTGCAAACTCCTCTTTCACCTTGCTTAAGGGGCCTTCCAAATCGCCCCAATCAAAACCGACTTTGGCCGCTTTATGCTGTAGTTTTTCTGCGTACATTAATGCCGGAAGATCTTTCGGTATTCCATCAATTGCCGATGGCCGTTCTCCCGGTTTTTCAGTTTGTTTGATCGTATCCCAGTTTTTAAGCACATCATCAGATCCGTTAACCTTGGTGGTTCCAAAGACATGGGGATGCCGGCGAATCAATTTTTCACAAATACCTTCAACGACTTCATCCATAGAAAACTGCTTTTGTTCCGTGGCAAGTTGTGCCAAAAAAATGACCTGCAGTAATAGATCCCCTAATTCCTCCTGCAGCTTGTCCATTTTATCGGAATCAATCGCTTCTAAAACTTCATATGTTTCTTCAATCACGTAGGGTTTTAAGGATTGATAAGTTTGTTCCTGATCCCAGGGACATTTTTGCCGTAAAACCGCCATGATCGCTACCAATTGCTTCAAATCTTTACCCGCTCCGGGTAATGTTTCCGTAGCCATGTCTGGTACTCCTTTTCGCTAAATATTTTTTTACCATTTCGAGATCCTGGGAATTGATTCCTCCCGTAATTCTTAAGATCCCCATATATAATAAAATACCCCCAAAACCTATTTCCAAAAACTCTAAAATATAATGGAGCCGCAACCAATGTTCTGCCAAAGAACTGCCAAATAAAAGACATACCCCGCTGAAAATAGCTGCCGGTAAACCAATAAACTTAACATGGGTTAATTTCCGAACCACCGTTAAATTTAAAATTGCAGTAAATCCAGAGCCGCATACAGTTCCTAAAGCAGCACCGGCTAAATTGAGACCCGGCAGACTGGTTATCGTTAGCGTCACGATTATTTTCAAAATGGCTCCGGCTACAAAATTAACGAGGGGAATTTTAGGTTTCCCTAAACCCTGCAATATTCCTGCCGACACCTGCTCCAGCCCTAAAAAGAAAACTGCCGGCGCCAACCAGGACAAAATCTCAATTTGCGGAGTATTGTAAATAATGCGATAAATTGTTTTTCCAAATATATATAAGAATATCGCGACCGGAACCAAGTATAGAAAAGCCAACCGTAGACCGGTCTCAATCTTCACAACCCGCTCATGCCCAGCTCCTTTAATGTTGCTCGCTGCCACTGCCGGAACTAAATTGGCGGAAATCGCCGAGGTAACCACCATAGGCAGGTACATAACAGCCCAGGCATTGCCCAATATTCCCAGCATGGATGTAGCCTGACCTACTGTATAGCCAATACTTTGGAGTTTAGCCGGAACGATTAATGAATCGATCGTTTGCAAAAGCGGCATTAATATAACTGCCACCGATATGGGTAAAGCGAATCGGATCAGCCGTTTCATGATCCCAAGCAGACTTTCCCTGGTCTTTTCGCGCGGATGAATGAATATGCTTTTTTTTCTTTGCTGCCATTGTCGAAGCATTAAAAATACCAAGCCAGCCCCGCCTCCGGCCGAAGCGCCAAATGCGGCTCCGGCAGCCGCATATTCAATACCGCTATTTAGCAACATGCAAACCAAAATCAACGCTACAGCTACTCTTACAAATTGTTCGATAATTTGTGAAATGGCACTGGGTGTCATGATTTGTTGGCCTTGAAAAAACCCACGGTAAGCTGCCATCAAACTCATTAAAAAAATTGCCGGAGCCAATGCCCGCATCGCATAAACCGCCCTGGAGTCGGCCACCACTCTTCCAGCAAACCAAGGTGCGGCCCAAAACATAATCAAAGCTCCGCCTAGGCCCATCACAACCAATAAGATTAAAGCTGCTTTGAAAGTTCTGCCAATCCCTTCCCGGTTGCCTTTAGCAGATTGCTCGGCAATAATTTTAGAAATAGCAATGGGTAATCCGGCGGTTGAAAGAGAAAGAAAGATCAAATAGATTGGGTAAGCCATTTGGTATAAGCCTATCCCTTCGGAACCAATCAAACGTGACAAAGGGATCCTGTAAGCTGCCCCCAGCAACTTTACGATGATTCCTGCCCCGGTTAGTAATGCCGTTCCTTTCAAAATCGAATCCTTGGTTTCCATCCATTGCGATCCCTTTCCGAATCAATAACCCACCGGATAATGTTATGTTTGTTTTTTTTAATTCATGCCTAATACTAAGTTGCTTTCAATAGGATTATAATTCAAGAAGCAACTTATGTATTTTAATGAGCTGTGCTCATTAGACCCATTTACTACTTAAGTTGTTATACGTTTCTAATGCAAATTGGTATGATTTGTCTAGCCCCAATTAAGGTTTAGGGAATCTTGGAAGCGGATCATGCAAAAAAGGTATACAATATGAGGTCATCATAATTTGTATACCTTCTATTTCCGTTTCAACGCAATCTTATTTAAAAAGGGATTTAGGCTATTTCCGGATTAACTTGACAGGTGGCTTGCCATTGTTGGGAAATCCATGGTATGGCCGCTCCGTATTATAATAATACAACCATTTTTCAAATTGTTTTTGAAGAATTCCAAGATCTTCTATACTTTTACCGCCAATGGCCGTTTTAATAAATTCATTCATAATAATTTTTTTAAAGTGCTTGATAAAAATATTGCTACATTGTTTAGTGGTTGTCTTCTCGTGCTTTATATCATTTAATCCTAAATATAACTCATAATGATGGCCTTCTTTACCACAATATTCCCGCCCATTGTCGGTTAGGATGCCATTTACCCCAAGCCCAAGCTCTTGAAAAAAAGGCAATACTTCATTATGAATAATAGCAACCGCGTAGTCAGGACTTTTACCCATATGGAGAAATCCAAAAGTATAACGACTGTAAGAATCAATAACAACCTGAAAATAAATTTCCCCTGTATTTTTATGAAACCCTATAAAAATAGCATCTTGTGCTAATAAATCTCCCGGTTGTTTCCCACGAATTTGACCTTCCCGGAACCACGGATCATATTTCTTTAACGCGCTAAGTTGTTCTGGTGAAAGGCTTTCAAATTGGCCTGAATACATTTCTGCCAGCTTTGATAAACGTTCTTTCTTTGTCCCCAGTTGCTTTTTCACCAAAATATTATAGATAGCCGAAGGACTGATATCAATATTGCTCTGCTTTAACGATTCCCTCAAACGTTCGCAGCCCCAACCGGGGTGTTCTAAACTTAATTGAGAAACTATTTCAAAGATTTCAATTCTAGCTTCTTGGCGATTGATTTTAGGAAACACCGGTCGGATATTTTGAATACTCTCTAAGCCATGAAGTCGAATCTGTTCTTTATATTCCTGTAATTTCCCTTCCGAACCCGGCTGGAGGCAGATTTTGCT
>JAEZKW010000050.1 GCA_023415375.1 Bacillota bacterium | reverse complement strand
CGAGTTTGATATCCGGGCGAACTTGTTTTCCCAGTTTAACAGCCATTTCTACCAACTTGCCAACACCGACTTGGTCAAGGCGGGCAAATGGGTCAGACTCATAAATCTTCTTATTGTAGTACTCATCCAAGAACTTACCAGCGTCATCACGGCTGAAGCCAAATGTCATCTGGGTTAAGTCATTGGTACCAAAAGAGAAGAACTCAGCCTCTTTGGCGATATCGTCTGCAGTCAAGGCAGCCCGCGGAATCTCGATCATGGTGCCGACTTTGTAGTGCATATCAACACCGGCTTTGGCAATAACTTCATCAGCAGTTTTAACAACAACATCTTTAACATATTTTAACTCTTTGACTTCACCGACAAGAGGAATCATGATTTCCGGTACGATATGCATACCCTTCTTGTTGACGTTAATGGCTGCTTCAATAACCGCACGGGTCTGCATTTCAGCAATTTCCGGATAGGTCACAGCCAAGCGGCAGCCACGATGACCCATCATCGGGTTGAATTCGTGCAGGTCCGCAATAATGCCCTTTAGCTCTTCATATTTGAGGCCCATTTCTTTGGCCAGAGCTTTAATGTCCTCTTCTTCGGTAGGGAGGAATTCATGGAGAGGAGGATCCAGGAACCGGATGGTAACAGGGTTGCCCTTCATTTCAGTGAATAAGCCTTCAAAGTCACTGCGTTGCATCGGCAGTAATTTATCAAGAGCTTTGCGGCGTTGTTCTTCAGTACGGGCTACGATCATCTCACGCATGGCAGGGATCCGGTCCGGTTCAAAGAACATATGCTCAGTTCGGCAAAGACCGATGCCTTCGGCACCGAATTTCATAGCCGTTGCAGCATCTTTAGGAGTATCAGCATTGGTCCGAACTTTTAAAGTGCGCAGTTCATCAGCCCAGCCCATGAGTGTGGCAAAATCGCCGGTCATTTCCGGTTCTACGGTCGGCAATTGCTCGCCGTAAACATTACCGGTGGAACCATCGAGAGAAATCCAGTCTCCCTCAACATATTTCTTACCGTTTTTATCAATGAAGTATTTCTCTTCATCATTAATCTTAACTTCACCACAACCGGCAACACAGCAGGTTCCCATTCCACGGGCAACCACAGCGGCGTGGGAGGTCATACCGCCACGACCTGTTAAAATACCTTGGGAAACATGCATTCCTTCGATATCTTCCGGTGAAGTCTCCAAGCGGACCAAGACAACCTTTTTCTCGCCGTTTTTCACAGCATTGACAGCCTCTTCGGCCTCAAAATAAACCTTACCGGTAGCTGCACCCGGAGAAGCCGGTAAACCTTTGGCAATCGGCACTGCGGCTTTTAATGCTTTCGGCTCGAAATTGGGATGCAAAAGGGCGTCTAATTGTTTGGGGTCTACTTTCATAACGGCATCCGCTTTGGTTGCCATTCCTTCAGCCACCAAATCAACGGCAATTTTAAGGGCTGCAGCAGCAGTACGTTTACCATTACGGGTTTGCAGCATGAAAAGTTTACCTTTTTCAATGGTGAACTCCATATCCTGCATATCTTTATAATGTTTTTCAAGAGTTTCAGCGATATTTACGAACTGGTTATATGCATCCAGATTGATTTGTTTCATTTGATCAATGGTCTGCGGAGTCCGAATACCGGCAACAACGTCTTCGCCTTGAGCATTCATCAGAAACTCACCGTAGAGTTTTTTCTCACCGGTGGAAGGGTTACGGGTAAAGGCAACACCGGTACCGGAGTCATCACCCATATTGCCGTAAACCATCTCTTGGACGTTAACCGCGGTACCCCAGTCGCCGGGGATATCGTTCAAACGGCGGTATACAATAGCACGAGGATTATCCCAAGAACGGAAGACCGCTTTGATGGCTTCCATTAATTGTACTTTCGGATCTTGCGGGAATTCGTTCCCTTTTTCTTTCTTATATAATTCTTTATAACGTTTCAGGACTTCTTTTAGATTATCAGCGGTTAGGTCGGTATCAAATTTGGCATTATTTTCTGCTTTTACTGCATCCAAAATCTTTTCGAATTTTGGTTTTTCAACTTCCATCACAACATCGCTAAACATTTGGATGAAACGACGATAGCTATCATAAGCGAAACGGGGATTATTGGTCAATTTAGCCAGACCTTCAACCACCACGTCATTAAGACCAAGGTTTAAAATGGTGTCCATCATTCCCGGCATGGAAGCCCGGGCTCCGGAACGGACTGAAACTAAAAAAGGATTATTGGGGTCACCGAACTTTTTGCCTACTTCTTGTTCAGTTTTAGCCATCATGGCGTAAATCTCTTCTTCGATCTCCTTGGCAATAACTTTGCCATCTTGGTAATAACGTGTACATGCTTCTGTAGTAACTGTAAACCCTCTTGGAACGGGAAGACCCAAACCGGTCATTTCAGCCAAGTTAGCGCCTTTACCGCCAAGAAGGTTTTTCATGGAAGCATTTCCTTCTTTGAACTGGTAAACATACTTTGCCATCTAACTACCTCCTAAGTATTGTTATTTAATTAGCCAGGAAAGTGTATAATGTATTCTTGCGCAAGCGCACGCATTTACTCTTCCCGGTAAGACTTAATTTAATATGTAGTTCTTTGGTACTTCACGCAATAGTTAATTTAACTCCGAAGGGCTATTGAAGCATTTTTAGGATGAATAGAAATATCGAATAAAAATTGGAAACATTTGGAATCGTTTTTACCCAACGACTATTTTTCGCGATTATCTTCTGAGATCCTCCTTAATTCCCAAAAAAATATCCTTTGTTACTATAATTTAACCTTATTTTGCTTCTTTCAAAAATATTTTTACATAATACCCAAACAAAATCGTACTCAAAGGCTTCGCTAGCAATTTAGGCTAAAACTTTTCTTTCTAAGAGTTTCAAATTCCATGGTGGAAGAATGGTTGATACCTTTTAATAGGGCTGATATAATAGCATTATTATATTGTCATTATGAGGAAATTTTGAAAAAAATCAATAAATCCATTATCATCACTCTGTTATTCATAATAATTTTAAGCGGCATATGTGGATATCACATAACGGCGACAAAAGTTTTAACGAACAGTCCTTTTGTACCCAGTCTGCATTTACAAGAAATGCCAGACTTAATATCGAATGGGTTGTCCCGTCCGGAGTCGCTTTTTACGAACCATGGATACAAGGGTTCACCCTTCATGGCAATGAAAATTATAATAATACAATCCTTATTTCAAAGTAAACGGACTGGTTATCCCCTATTGTCCGTTTTCATGATCACGATTTTGTTTTTTTCGTTTTTTTATCGCCAAACCAGGGATACTGAGGAACATTTCGATTGCCCTATCATTGATTTTAAAAAAACCAACAAATATTGGAGGGCATTCGATGTTTCAAATTATTACAGTAATTATTGTGCTCGGTATTTTTAGTTTGTTTGCCTTTGGCGCTCATAAGGCAGAAAAAATCGTAGCCGAAAAGGCCAAGTTACAACGGGAAGCCCAAAAACAAAACTCA
>JAEZKW010000001.1 GCA_023415375.1 Bacillota bacterium | reverse complement strand
TGGCGAAGGGCATTGGCGAGATTGGTCCGGAAGATCCATGCTGTATTCGAGCAAAGAATAAAACTACCATCATAGCCACCAAAGTAAATCACCTTGCCATTATCGGCCTTAAACGGCGACAGCGCGTAACAGCGGGTGGCCACTAGCGGTGGATTGGATGACGAAATCCGGCCATTTACTTCACTGATCCGGTACCCGCCCTTGCTGTCGCGAATCGCGTATAGGGCTCCCGCATACACACCATTATTCGTCGCCGGAAATCTTTTCCCGCTTATCCCGGCTATCATTCCAACCAGATAGTTCGTCTCCTGCGTGGCCGGGTCTTTTATCGGCAAGATGTTGTTATATCCTGCAAGTATCACGTCTACCGGAATACCGTCAAGATACTGTCTGACGAGTTTATCAAGAAATACCTCCTGAATTTGGGTATAGCCACCCTTGCCATCCGGATCCAGGCGCATGATGCAACCGATGGAGGCATACTCGTTCGGCGCCCAGCAAAAAAGGAGGGACTGCCCCGATCCGGTTGGATTGGGAATAGGGGTTAACCCGTGAATACCGCCAAAACTTGGATCGATTTTACCAGAGAGCAAGTTGCCCAGGTCATGGACCAGAACATACTTTGGCTTTTTACCATCAATGCGGCAAAAGATGGATTTACCGGTCGAGAAAACGAGTGTGCCGTTCGCCTCGGCCACGGCCAAAGGCCGAATATCCACGGGACCCGACTCCGACTGGGCATCCCAGCGGATTTTACCCGGAAGCGCCGGGTCATAAACGCCGGAAAAGATGCCCAATTCGCCAATGGAGATGAATACCCGATCAACGCCGGTCACTCTGTCGTGGTGAATCTGCATCGCGCGTACTGATATACCAACGCCATCCTTGCCGGTGGGTCCGGAGATGATCTTGCTTTGTTCCCACCGTCCGGTGGCGTCGTCCCGGGTGAACAAGCTCACACCGTCTTTGCCGTCGCCCATATAGGTGCTTGCCAACAGCAAATTGACGGGTTGAGGAAGTGCCTTTCCCTCGGAATCGGTTGTAAACGTCACTGACTGAAGAATCTCGCAGCGAAGATGCCAGGGCATCTCCAAGTCCACCTGCCAGCGTGCGTCAGGCCCATCCAGCCTTAAAACCTGCGCCCAGCCGGTGTCGGCCGAGCTGCCCCCATACCAAATGTTTCTCTTGTCCATCCAGTAACCGACGGCTGCAAAGAGCTTGCCTTTATGGGCGACCAGGTGAAGGATCTCGGAGCCGCCGACGTATTTGCCGTTGTCGTCAAGGTAGCCGGCCTGATAGGAACGCTCCCACCCCGGTGCGATGACTTCATCGGGGGCGGATATATCAGAAGCACTGATTGGGGTTGGTAATTGATCTTGGGCGAAACAGCGATTGCCATTCTCAAAGGCCACCGAACTCACCACCAAAAATACCCAAAGTGTGAAAAACAATCCCTGCAGAAACTTCATTGTAAACACCTCCGAGTTTTTATTCGTTGTAAGATAACTGTTATTATTGTTAATTACTATTTATTATATAATATAATTTACAAAGAGTCATAAAATTCCAAAATTAAAATTCCCCACACAATTACGAAGGGGAATTTTTCTCGTATTGCGTTGTTTATATATAAACAAAGTAAATAGGCCTATTTGATAGCTTTCTTTATCGATTAATTAAGATAAACGTAGTTATGCTTGTTTTACCACTATTAAAAATTTAAAAACCGGGACTTAAATCCCGGTTTCTTTGCGTAAATAATTTATTTTAAAGGGTTTGAGGTTATTTTGTTCAAACTTTCTTTCAAGCGTACACTAACTTTGATCCAGTAAAATAAAGTTAGAAACCGGCAAACCTCATCTAGCAGGCATGTCGGTTTTTTAATAAAATTAGGTTTTACAATAAAATTGGAAACTAAAAAATAGAGTGATTAAATTTTTATACAAATAAAGTTGAAAACTAGTGATGTGCTTTAGGATCGTTAAAAGCCCGTTATGGTAACTTAAATGACCTATATTATCAAGTGGCTCGAACTGTTTCGGGTGGAACCTGGCTCCGTTTTACCTTGAAATGTACGAACTATCATTGCCATGATTCCGATGACAAACATAAGGCTAACCATAATCCAAAACCTCGTTTGAGGCACCCCTTTTTTCATTAAAACGGTTGGAAAAATCGAAATGTATGCATTGGACAAACCATGGGCCACGATGCAAGCCATGGGACGTTTACCCGAGGTCTGGCGAACCCAAGATAGAAAATAGGAAAGCCCAGTTGTCAGTATGATAAATCCTGCAAAATTGATATATGATTCGGTAAAGCCAGGAATGATAATGAACCATAATGGAAGATGCCAAGCTGCCCATATCATACCAAGTAAGAGATTGGCAAGCCATGGTCCCAAATGTTCTTCCATTCGATCAAGAATATAGCCGCGCCATCCCAACTCTTCCTGTCCGCCACCAAAAAAGATCATGATCAGAAGGTATAGCGGGAAGGCCCAAAGCGATGGCAGTATCATTTTTAGTCGAGGGTAACCCCATAACTCCGGGAGAATCCAGGCAATCCAGGAACTTACACCTAGGACAATTATGGGGATCAACCATGCTTTCCAACCAAACCGAAAATCTAATAAGCTTTTCAGGTACTTTTTAATACTCCCTTTTCCGTTTCGGGTACGGAGCGAATAAAAGGCGCCCGCCGCTGGACCAAACGCGGCAATAATAACAGCCGGCAAGGCCATTGTGCTTAAAAGTTCTTTCCTGATGTGAATATAGCCGGAGCCGGCCATCGCCAGCGGAATCTCGATTAGCCAAGACCATGCAAAAGCCACAATAAAATAACGAAATGGGAACTTTTCTTTCATTTCCTCCACCTATTCCTTTCCTGATTTTAATTCAATAATCCAAACGCGCGAAGGCTATCGCATCTTTCACTCCGGCGGTCCGTAATCATAATAAAACCCATTTAATCTATTCGCTATCTTATCACTCCAATCCAACATTTCTGGTATCGGGTCAATTTTGTTTTAATCGGGATAAGTATTGGATAATAATTCAATTCACGGCCGCTACAAACCTACATTTTTTATCCGCCATTTTCTTTAATTTTAGCACTGGTGTTGACACTTTCAAAACAATAATAAATGCTAGAGGTTATATACAATTAAAAGGGCTGCCCATGAATAATTTTGGTCAGCCCTTTTAAGTATGCTTTAGTTTCCGACTTTATTGTCCTGTTTCCAAC
>JAEZKW010000312.1 GCA_023415375.1 Bacillota bacterium | reverse complement strand
AGTAACACTACGATTGTCTTCCCCTTATTCTCCGGGCGTTTGGCAACTTCGGTCCCAACAAAAGCGGCTGCTCCTGAGGTAATGCCCACCAATAGGCCTTCATGTTTTGCAAGTTGCCTGGCAGTTTCAAAAGCATCGTCACTCTTGACGGTAAAGATCTCATCAACAACTGAGCGATTGAAAACTTCGGGTACGAATCCGGCGCCAATACCTTGTAGTTTATGGGAGCCTGGTTTCCCTCCGGATAAAACCGGGGAATCAAAAGGTTCAAAAGCGATAATTTGTACTTTGGGATTTTTCTGTTTCAATGCTTCCCCAACGCCGCTGATGGTACCACCGGTTCCGACACCGGCAATGAAAATATCCACTTTGCCATCGGTATCGCGCCAGATTTCCTCGGCGGTTGTCTTACGGTGCATTGCCGGGTTGGCCGGATTTTTAAATTGCTGGGGAATAAACGAATTGGGATTTTCATCTGCCAATTCATTCGCTTTGCGAATCGCCCCTGTCATCCCTTCAATCCCGGGTGTAAGCACCAATTCAGCTCCCAGGGCCTTTAAGAGAGTGCGCCGTTCGACACTGAAGGTATCCGGCATGGTTAAAATTAAACGGTAACCCCGGGATGCGGCTACAAAAGCTAAAGCAATACCGGTATTACCGCTGGTTGGCTCGATAATGACCGTATCTTTATTGATGAGGCCCTTTTCCTCGGCGTCTTGAATCATTGCAAAACCAACGCGATCCTTTACACTACTGAGCGGATTAAAATATTCCAGCTTCGCAATAACTCTGGCGCCAAGTCCATGAAACTTGTTGAAATTGCTAAGCTCTAGCAAAGGAGTATTGCCAATCAAATCGGTTAAGCTTTGGGCGATTTTGGACATTAATCATCAAACCTCCGCAAAATTAATTCCATACATTTATAGTGGCTTCGCACGTGCGCGGTACAATTTGTTGTATTCTGATATTATATCCAAACGAAAGCTTTGTCAATATTCGTAGGCTATTCATAAGCAAGCTTATTTTTAAGCCAGCTTAAGAATAAGCTTGCTTATGAATAAGCTAGCTCTCCCCAAATGAAAACTGCTCCTCAAAAATGGGAAGCAG
This sequence comes from Bacillota bacterium, assembly GCA_023415375.1. Taxonomy (GTDB): domain Bacteria; phylum Bacillota; class UBA4882; order UBA8346; family UBA8346; genus UBA8346. The sequence continues at coordinate 3,986 of JAEZKW010000312.1, read as the reverse complement.
CCTGGAATTTAGGTATCATTCAATCCGCAAGTACATTGAATTAAAAAGATATATACATTTCTTTTTTAGCTCCGCAGACCGGGCAATGATCCGGTATTCCGTCAATAATTGTATGTCCGCAGATAGGACAAATGTTTACTGATTTTAGCTCCAAGTCTTTTTCTTTTTTGGCTGCATCTTGAGCTTTCTTAAACAAATCGGCATGAATCTTCTCTACTTCCAATGCAAAATGGAATGAACGTTCCGCGCCTTTTTCGCCTTGGAATTGAGCTGTTTGTAAATATACCGGATACATTTGTTCGACCTCGTGGAGTTCGCCGTTAATGGCCCCTTGCAAATTATCCACCAAACTCCCCATTCCAAAAACCGCACCGGCAGTAACGGTTTTATCACCCGCTTGTGAACTAAGCTCTTTAAAATGATTGTTAGCATGAACCTGTTCCGCATAGGATATGGCTTTAAACAATTTGCCGATATTCGGGAATCCTTCTTTCTCGGCTTGATTGCCCCAAGCAATGTAACGCATATGGGCCATACTTTCTCCACCATAAGCAGAACGTAAATAATCAGCAGTCATAGCATTTTGCACCGACACGTTTACCCCTCCAAATTTTATTTTCCGCACACAAATGTTAGCATGTGCACCAGGTTATTTTAAAATATTTGGTTCATTGCCAAGGTTTCCCAAAGTTCTCATCTACTATTCATCTCTACCTATACTTAATTAAACCAAAATCCAATACATTACCGGATCTCATTTAAGTCATAAGGAGTACCCTGATATACATAGTAGTTCAACCAGTTAAAGTAAAGTAAATGAGCATGACTACGCCATTTTACAATTGGTTCCTTACTTGGATCATCGTTAGGGTAATAATTCCGAGGGACATCAACCTTCATGCCCTTGGCAATGTCCCGGTCGTATTCCGCTTTGAGGGTTAGCGGATCATATTCAGAATGCCCGGTTACGAATACCCTCCGTTCATCCTTGGAAACCACGATATAAACCCCAGCATCCTTTGAAACCGATAAAATCTCCAGCTCAGGAATTTTTTCAATGTCAGCCTGCCGTACCTCCGTATGACGGGAATGGGGCGCCAGGAAAACATCATCAAATCCTCGTAATAATTTGGTATACTTTTGATTGACTGTATGTTCAAAGACACCAAACATTTTTTGGGGTAATGGGTATTTAGGAATATTATAATGATAATAAAGTCCGGCCTGAGCCGCCCAACAGATATGGAAAGTAGAATAAACATGATGTTCGGCCCAATCCAAGATTTCGGTTAATTCCTGCCAATAATCAACCTCTTCAAAATCCAATTGTTCCACTGGCGCCCCGGTGATTACCAATCCATCAAAGTTCTCATGAGATACCTCATCGACGGTTTTGTAAAACGCCTTTAAATGTTCTTCCGGCGTGTTTTTCGCCTGGTGGTTTTTCGGTTGAAGCAAAATCGCTTCCACTTGGAGCGGGGTATTACCGATCAACCGTAATAGCTGCGCTTCTGTGGTAATTTTGGTTGGCATCAAGTTAAGAATCGCTATCTTTAACGGGCGAATGTCCTGATGGCAAGCACGATCTTCAGTCATTACAAAGATATTCTCACGGTTTAATATTTCGGTAGCTGGTAAATTATCGGGTATTCGAATCGGCATGTAATCTCCCCCATATGTCGATAGTAAAATCAAAAGCCTCTTCACTGAGGAAGAGGCCCTATAACTAAGTAACAACTTAGCTATAAATTACCGTTTTCCTCTCATCTCTCAGGTTACCCCGCAGGAATTGGCACTGTAAGGCGGACAACTTTCAAAAATTGTCTAACCGCCTTCAGTTGCCGAGGGTTCATCGGGCCAGTCCCTTCCCCTCTCCGGATAAGAGCATTTATATATTTACTGATAATAATAATACTTTGCAGGCCAAAAATCAACTAGAAAATCCCAATTTACTTCATATTTAAACTTAAAACACCTTTTAGGTGAACAACGAGGGTTATATGATAGTGTAACAATACTGAAACATTTATTAATATAATAAAGATAAATGGTTCCTAATTTGGAACCCAAGAAACCCGCCAAATGATTGGTACTTTGTGTTCGCTATTCGACCCGAGTTCCATGAGAGAGATTGGCGGGTTTTATTTATGTACCGGAACAAACAATAAAATCAGGTGGATGACTACCTCCCTTGCCAAGCGGGGAGCTTAGTCATCATTTCCCGAGCGGTGTTCCGAGCCGCCTTTTCATCGAAACCTTGGGTCTTGATGATAAATTGGGTCATACCCTCCAATTTTTCTTCATAAGATTGCATAGAGCCATCGGGACGCGTGCAATAGACACAATAATCCTTCGAAGTATCCCCCATTGCAAATTCTTCCTTCTTCACCATCGGCATTCCGCAAGCAATACAGGTTTTCATTTTCAATCTCTCCCCGCAAAAGTAGTTTCATTAGGAGTCATCTGAATCGCTGAATAATCGGTAATTCCCAAGCGATTGCCAAACGGGTCTTCAAACTCGACAGCCAATCCGGTACGAATGGAAAACGGTTCCGAACAGAATTGGATACCTTTGGCCTTTAACCGGTTGAATTCTTGCTTTACATCATCAACTGTAAACCAAATAGTGGGCTTGGCATTTGGCTGGGTTTTTAGAATAATTGCCGGCTCTTGCTCTCCAACCTTAAATGCAATCATGCCCTGGTTACTAAAATCGAACTTAACATCGAGACCCAATACCCCTTGATAAAATTCTTTGCCTTTATATAGGTCATTAGCTGGTAAAAAGAAATTATCATAATCTTTCATTTCTTAACCTCCTCGTAATCTAACGGTACACCCAACTTTCTAAGCTCCTGATAACCTTTTTCAGTAACTTGATAAACCGTCGACTTACCATCTTCTAATTGAAACCATTCTAACTCAATCAATCTTTCAAAAATAAGTTGCCCCAGCTTACCACCTAAGTGGCCGTAACATGTTCTGGCTTTCCATTTGGAACCTTCTTGACCAGCCATATAAACCTCCTTTTAAGTGAGATTGGTGAGCATCTTTTCCGACCATTCTTTATCCATTACCCGTAACCGATTCTTTTTTAAGTTTTCTTTGATGATCCATTGAATATGTTTATTTTTATTCCGGGCTATCTCCTCAAAAGCAGCTTTCCCTTCATCAGGAGTTGCGGCAATTGCCACACTCCAACCATAACCCAGCGTTTTTCGCAAGGAATTTTGATCCTCGGAAAGCTTACTAATAATTTCCCCGAACTCTAAAGTTATTTGGGTAAGGATATTCAAAATTCTACAATTGATGGATTTCACTTTTAACAATTTCGGTTCACACAACGCGGCAACTATGGCTCGTTTCTCCAAATCATTCCCATCCAACCATTTCTCTAGATTATCAATTATCTTAGCCATATTATTTTCAGCAATCTCTTGAATTCCGATAGCCACCGCTTCTCGAATCCGCCAACTTTGATGAGATGCATAACCCCTGATTTTCACTAGCACCTTTTCAATGTTATTTTGGTTCAGAATACAATACCCGACAATACCGCACATCGTAACGAATTCTTCCGGAGAGTTTTTAAGATTATCATGATAATAAGCCAAGCATTCACCGATTTCATCAGCTGTGGCATTATGGGCAAATGAATAAAGCAATGCCAGATTTCCTCTTGGACCTGGAAGGCCGGAATTTGCTAAAAGATTTTCAATCGTTTTCGTCATAAGCTTGTACCACCACGGGAATTGACCCCGTTGCAACATTTCCGGGTGCAGGCAAGCCAACCAATACGTCGCTGATCCATACTTCCACCCCTATCTAATTTACTATTGCCTCAAACAATTACAAGGTTATCAGACTCATAAAATATTCGAGCAATTCCGGCCCATAACGTTTTAAAACCGACTCTCCCGGTGCAAACAAATCGGCATTTGCCAAATAATAATGAACAAGGCCGATCCAGGTATTAAAGAACAAGT
>JAEZKW010000290.1 GCA_023415375.1 Bacillota bacterium | reverse complement strand
AATTTCAATATAATGATCGCAGAGATTAACAATTTACTGGAAGATATTAAAAACAAGGAGACTCAGAAAAGAAATGCCGAATTAAAGGCATTACAGGCACAGATTAACCCTCATTTTCTTTCTAATGTATTAAATACCGCCAAAATGTTAGCCAGTGCACAGAAAGCGGAAAACTTGGAATCTTTGCTTACATCCTTAATTCAATTATTACATGTAAGTATGGGGAAAGAAGAAGAGTTCATTACGGTAAGCAAGGAGATCGAATATCTTAAAAACTACCTGAACATTCTGGAGTTCCGTTACTATCATAAGTATCAAGTTAGCTTCGAAATTGAACCGGAAATATATGGAAATAAGTTGCCCAAGTTTTTATTACAGCCCATTTTAGAAAATTCGATTATCCACGGAATCGGTCCGAAAAAAGGGGAAGGAACGATTGTCGTAAAAGGCTTTCGCTATGAAGAAAAAATGATTTTCACCATTACTGATGACGGGATCGGAATGACGCCAGAAATTATTGACAAAATCCTCCAGAAACAAGATATTTCCGAAGAGCATTTCTGTGGCATTGGCATTCGAAATGTTCAGGAGCGGATTCGTCTTTATTTCAAAGATGAATATGGGCTCAGGATCGACAGCAGTTCCAAGCATTATACCATTGTGGAGATTACTTTACCGATTATCAGGTGAGGAGAGCTGGAATGTTGAAAGTATTAATTGTTGATGATGATATTTTTGTTTATACTAATTTAAAAGAATTGATACAGTGGGAAAATGAAGGTTTTGTTTTATGCAATGTTGCATTAAGCGGTATAGGAGCTATCGATATTATTCAAAAAGAGCATCCGGAGATTGTAATTACCGATATCAATATGCCGGGAATGAGCGGGGTTACGCTAATCAAGTTGATTCAAGAACAATATCCCCAGATTAAAGTGATTGCTTTAAGTGCTTATGATGATTTTGAGTATGTCAAACAAAGCCTTAAAATGGGTGCTGCCGATTATATTTTAAAGCATACGTTAACAGCGGAAGTTTTGCTAAATGTTCTAAACTCCCTGAGAGAAACAATTAATGGCAAAAAGCAGGAGGATGAAACCAATCAGAGATTGGAAGAACAGATTCAAACCGGGAAACAGGTCCTGCGCCAAAATTTCATACGCCAGCTTATCCAAGGCGGTTCAAGAGAAGCAACCGACATTGAGCGGAAGCTGAGTGAATTGAATTTAGATTTAGGTTTACGTAATCTAATGGTAGTAGCCGGTGAAGTTGACGACTATGCGATTTTGAAAACAAAATTTACAGCCGATGAAATCAACAACCTCATGAAATCTTTGGTGGATATGTCGTCCGAAATATTAAAAGATAGTGTAAAATCAATAATTTCGATTCTAGAAGAGGGAAAATTCGTGGTCATTTTTTCATTTGATGATTTGCATAGTAATCAGAGTATTTATAATCAAGTTTTTACAACCCTAATGCGAATCAAAACAACGATTAAACGTTATTTAAATATCACGGCCTGTTTTGGCTTGGATGGGATCTGCAATCATATCAGTAATATTGGCCAATATTACTTGAAGGCCGAGCAACTTCTTACGAGAAGATTTTATGAAGGGAAAGACCGCATTTTTCATGACCCTTCTGTAACAAGAACCGAAACAAATCCGACTATACTTGGGATAAAAGAAGAAAAGAATATACTACAATACATTAAATCTTTGGAACGGGACCAACTAAAAACCTGTATCAATGATATTTTTGAAAGAATTCAGCAGTATCAACCCGGCTTAAGTTCCACCAAGATGATGTTTATTACACTTATTAATATTGCCAACAAGATCATTAGGGACTCATCAATCGACAGTTCTGTCATATATGGAGATGTTAGTGATCCTTATGAACATATTAAACAATTTGGTACGATATCAGATGTAAAGGATTGGATCTTAGCTCTCTATGAAAGGACTATCAATGCATTGGAATTGTTTTGTCTCAATCCTAAATATGACGGGGTTACCAAAAAGGCTATTGAATACATTTATAAAAATTATCAAACCGATCTTTCCCTCAATGATATTGCCATCCATGTTGGTGTAAATAGTTCTTACTTAAGCCGGAAATTCAAACAAGACTGCGGCAAGAGTGTTATAGAGTACTTGAATACAATTCGGATTGAACAATCCAAAATGTTAATGGAAAATGGGCATCAAAAGGTTAAAGAAATTGCAGATGAGGTTGGTTTTAATAATTATAATTACTTTTTTAAGGTATTTAAAGATAGTCAGGGAATGACACCGCTGGAGTACGAGAAATCATGCCGGGGGTAATCAATGAATGTTAATATGCATAGCCTGATACCTATGGCGAAGTTCTGTAGGGGTGATGCCGCGTTCTTTTTTAAACTGGCGTAAAAAGTGACGTACAGATGAAAAACCACATTTGATTGCAATATTATTTATTGTCGCATTGCTCTCTTGAAGTAATTCCTCCGCAAGTTTCATTCGCTGCTGCAAAATGTATTCTCCGATCGAAATACCCATGACTGCCCTAAATTGACGCCCAATGTAATCCGGGTTATAGTCTAAATCATCAGCTATAGACTTGACAGAAAGA
>JAEZKW010000275.1 GCA_023415375.1 Bacillota bacterium | reverse complement strand
GGGAGAAGTAAGAAAAACTACAGCTTAGTTTAGTGAAAAGTTCATTATGAGATGAACCCGATAGGCTGAAATTAACATTTCGCAGTTGCATTCTTTTACATAAGATATTTAAGCAAAGAAAGGAGTGGTTGAAATTGGCAGCTGGTGATGAAAAAATTATTATTAAGATGGAAAGGGATGGAAAAGAGATTGCTTCCGAATCCCTGGTATCAGGAAAAAAGAAAATTACGATCATTATCAATAATCAATTTACTTTTGCCCCAAATACAACTCAAATTGCCAGTGGAGCTGGTAGAAATAGTGCCGCAGGTAATAATGCCGCCATTGATTCATCAAACACGGAGCAGCAACAGAGTGTCGGTGCTCAAGGGAGAGCTAAAAACTTCGGTATGAAAGGTAATCAGTCCGAACCCCACGATATTCAAGGAGAATGGAATGCTGATGAAGAACTCACTATTATCATTAATAACCAAGTAAATGAGACTTCAGGGGAGTCATCTGCTACCCAAGTAGCCAGTGGCGGTGGAATCGACAGTGCGGGTGGTACCAATGCCGCCATCCAAAGTTCCAATACTAAGCAACAGCATGCAGTTGGTGGAGGTAATTCGGCCCTAGCATTAAATCAGGGTCTGAATAGCCCTCAAGAGGAAATACCTGAAGAAGATGGGGAAGAAACCGAAAAGAAAGAACAGGAAGATACTTCCGAGTGATGTTCATTCGAACTTTAAAAAATTGAACACATTGAAAGGATATGCGAGGTCTTTGATTGCCAGCCGGGAGATATTTTGAGTTATGGGGAGAATTAGTAGAAGAAATGATGAAAGGATACCTGAGTTGAGGTATCCTTTTTTATAATGGCAGCTATAAAATAATAACTGCAAATAATGCTTTCATCTAAACTAAGCATTTCAAAATTAGTAGCTAATATTCAGAAGATTAATTTACCTAGCGACAATCTCTTTAGGTACAACTAAATCAATATTTTTTGTATACGTTTCATGTATTTCATTAAAATTTGCATCTACATCAGATGTAATCTCAGCTACTGCATCTAACAGCAATAATTCATCGTCGGTTAGTTCACTGTCTTTTGCATAAACAAGATGCCATGGTTTCCAGTCAAGCCCTTTACAAATTCGAACAAGATACGGGACAGTTTCAACTTTATTTAAAGCTGCAAAATCACGAAGCAACTGACCCCTCACGAACCAAAGACCATACAATGAGTCAATACCCCATTCTGGTCTGTTAGGGCAACTTATCCCGAAATCTTCCGGATTCGCATTACCTTCACGGCATAACTTCCATGCCTGCCCCGCTGTGACAAATTCATCAGATTTTAGGTCACGGGGATTAAACTGCTTAATTCTATGCGTTTTCTTTTCAATGCTATGAATTGTATTTAATGCCCAGTTAATAACTGAGCTTTGCTGAAACGGGTCGAGTTGTGGGTCAGACATGACCCACCGATCACCATTCCAGTACTCGCATATCCAATGGTCTTCATATTTACCGTTCCAGCCAAAATAAACTGCAAATCCACATCGGCTTCGTGCGGGTATTCCTTTAGCTCTAAGTAAGGCACACATTAATGTGGCGAATTCTCGGCAACATGCTATTACACGGTCGCGCGGGTGACGCGGAATGGCAAGATTACTGCTATCTATTTCAAGGACCTTGTCAAGCAAATCCTCCATATAAGCTGTTTTTTGTGAATACTCATGGTCTTTATTATAGCTTTCGCCATAGTGTCCAATCCATAAATCATGTACAATTAAACCCTGCACTACTTGACAAATTACACTTGGATCATCGGTCAACCATTCAATAAAATCTTTATGCTTATCAATTCTAGTTATTTCTCCAGGCTTACTATAGTATTTAAATATATCAGTCATCATTGATTTCACCCTCGTTCATTATGGTTTTTTATTATCAGGAGCATTCTGCCCGATAATGTTACCATCATTATCAGTAATGAATCTCCCTTTTATAGTATCTAAAATTACATATTTATTATCCCAAAGGTCTTTTGCAACTGCACATTTCCCAATTTTGATGTCAAAAAGTCCGTATAAAATTTGACCACCAGCCTTTTTAATTTCTATAATTGCATCAATTACTGAATCAACTTTAATATCAACATTTTGCTGGTTAAGTTCATTTTAAATAACAACTTCAGTTGTACTGTCATCCATTCCAAGACCTACTGCTGAATCCGACTTCCAAATAATTTTTAAACCCAGACTTTTGCAATAATAATTAATTCCTTCTTGTAGATTGGGCACATAAAGCTCTATACAATCTACATATTTGAATAATATTTTTTTGTAACTTCCATACATACCTCTCCTTGTTAACAGAGTTAATATGAAAATTAAGCTTCGCCGGTTTTGAGTGGCTTCTTCGACTCATTTAATTTTCATTCTTTCTCCTGAAGCCCCCGTTTGAAGGGGCTTTCATAGATGGGTAATCTATTTAATTGGGATTAATAATTTGAAGCTATGAACTGCGGGATCTTGAAAAGTATCTTGATAAACCTCAATATTATCATAGTCTTCTATGTCATACCCAAGACTTCTAGCATATCCGATTGTGCCGGAATAGGCATCCGGTGTGCTTATAAAATCAGGAACGCTTGCTTGAAAAAATCTTTGAGCTCTTATAAATCTTTTTTTCATACCCAAGGGCGCTTCAACTACGTTATTTACACCTATTGCAGCCATGTATTTGAAATGTTCATTATCACAAGTTTCGTGTTCACAAATACCGTACATAATCATTGGACTTAACGCTTGTTTTATTTCTTCGGTACGTGTTAAGAAGTCACTCCATAATCTACCTATAGCTCCATCACAATCCCATAGTATAGCTTTGCATTCCATTCCGATAACATTAAAACCATTGGAATGTAATAGGCTAAACTTCATCTGATGCTTGTCAATTGCAGGTTCGTTGTCAATTACAATTAATCTTTTTAACGGTGGCGAGCCACTACTATGACGATACTTGTTAGGAGATATTCCATACACCCTCGCGAATGCACGTGTAAAAACATCATGTGATTCAAAACCATATTCAAAAGCAATACTACTTACAGACTTATTACTATTTATCAAATCCTTGGCCGCCATCGCCATTCTTCGTCTCAATATATATTCGCCAACTGTATCACCAGTCAATCTCTTAAACAATCGATAAAAATGTGCTATAGAAAATCCTGCCTCCCGAGAGATATCATAAAGGCTAATCTCTTGAGTAATGTTTCTTTCAATATAATCCAAAGCCCTTTGGAGATTCTGATTTTCTGGCATCATATCACCCCGCAAAATAATGATAACATCTTTTTAGTTATTTTTCTCGATGATCGTTATCATATTTGAATACGCAGACTTAATCTTAAGCCATTTCTGCTAAGCGCACATCTCAAGTCAAAAATGCGCATTTTAAAATTTCACACTACACTCTTCAAACTTAGAAAATTTAAACCCGAAGTGAAAAAACCTGCAGCTTTAGCTACGGGTTTAAATTTTCTATAGCCTAACTGGGAAACGTTACCTAAGGTTAATTCCCAGAGGAAATGAAGGGAGTAAAACTCAAACTTACATTATTTCATTTTACTTAAAGTTTGGTACGGAGGTTAACCATGAAGCAAAAAAAATCCTTTAAACTCGTCATTTTCTTGGTGATGCTAATCGTATTAGCAGGAACGGGAATAGCTTACGCCAGCCTTTTTCAACCGCTCCCCTACGAAGACGGGGTTAGGGGACGGAACAGTTATGCCTATAACCCGGCAATCGGGCATCCAACATACAACGAACAGGTCAATTTTATTAACAACATCAAAAATGCGGCCATTTCGGCCGAAGTAAGTTATGGGATTCCGGCAAGCGCCATTATTGGTATAGCCTGCGTCGAAGGAGGTTATGGCTTTACTCGTTCCGCCTACTACGCCAATAATATTTTCGGGATTAAAGTCTGGGCCCAAAATCCGGTGGGCGGCTGGCAGTTAAAAGGGCAGCCGGATGAGAACGAAGGCCGTGTTCCCGTTATTGCAAGTTACGGGCAGGACCGTAGAGTTTTTAAAGAGAATGCCCGGTATGACAATTGGTATCGGAGATTTGCATCCCGGACGGAAGCAATTCATTATTTATGTGACTTGATAATTCGAAAATACCAACCAGCCCGAGCCAACTACCAAAAACGAATTTCGGACGGCGCGTCTCCTCAAGAAGCCTCTAAACAGTTTTGCCGGGAAATTGCCAATTTAGGCTACAATCATTTAGGCGGAGACTATTATGCAGGTAAGATCGGGGCGATCATGGATCGATGGAATTTATATCAATATGACAGGGAAGCTCGCGCACTTGCGCGCATTAAAGATGAGCCCGGGCCCCGACACCGCCGATATAGCTCCGGTAGAAAATCTGTTTTCGATGATGTCACAATTTCCATAAAAGTTGATAACTAATACGAATCAAAGCTTCAAATGCATACTTAGTCGCGTCAAGTTGACGCGCTTTTATACCAATTCCTAAGCTCCTTCGGAGCTTCATAAGCTTCCTTTTGAAAGCGAATTGGAACATCCTGTTATTCATATGAAAGAGGTGAAATCCCCGCCTAACCTTTGAATATATCCCCGATCCCCCTGCGGTATGAGTTCAACGTAATCAAAAACTGCCGGGCCGCCACGCGGCCCTTCTTCTTTTTGGTTTTCAAGGTAGGGTTTTAATACTTTAACTCTTTGACCGGATTTCAATAACTTAAGTACTGGAGCGCCTTCACTGGGCTGTTCCAATAGTTTCGCCTTCGCTCTTACCAATACTCCATAGCGCTCGCGCGCTACTTTACTTTTTTGGGTCCTCCGTAATTGGAATCCTTTAATTGCTAACTCTGTAACATCTTTGTTTAATTTGTCCATTGTCCAATCGGAAAATTTCATCAGGATTTTCAGAGAACGGTTGGAATCAATATGAGCCAGAGCCCAAATCACGTTAAACGGGTATGCACTGGTGGCTGCAAAGGGTTCCTTTTGATATTTTTGGGGCTTTTTAAGCATCTCCTCCAAGATTGGAACAATTGCTTCTCCTTGTTCAGCAGCCCAGTATGATGCCCAAAGAGTATCAAGATAACCTCCTTTAGCCATTCTCCCTTCAACTTCTTTCAGGCTTAAATCATAACCCAAAGCTGAAAAAGAGATTAAGAAAGTCAATAGAAAACCAACTAAGAATTTCAAGTACCGATCCCCCCTAAACCGATTCTTCATTAGAATATTAGGGGAATTTGCGAAAAAGACTGGATTGGAAACTTACGCAAAAGATGGTAAATCCCTTTCCTGTAAACCATTAATTTAAGTCCGGAATCCATTTAGTTTTTTACCTCTTTCAACAGTTGATTATCTTCCGGGGATGTTTGGCGGCGGCCAGCTTCAATCGCCTATTTCACCTAACCCCCAGCGTCTTCGACGCACAATTCATCTGGGTCAGGGAGGGGGTGCCTTTTTTCGATATTATGCCAAAATGTGGACATGAATCAAGATTATAACGAGTAACTAGCCTGCCCTAAACCGCCAAAGTACCGAAATAAGGCACCCCTTCCTTGCCCCAAATATTCACCGTCAGCTTGAGGGAAGGCAGGGGGTCAATGTCGTCAGGTTATGTTGCCAATAATTGCTATTTGTTATCCGATGATTGCCAACCCGCATGTTAAAACACACGGCTGCTATAAAGCAAACCCCATGAATGGGGTAAAACCAAAAATCACAACCTGCCAAATTTTTTTGATCCGGTTTTAACCGAATGGTACTTAGCCAGCCGTGTGTGCGTGTTCAAAGAACACGATTAACCCGCGGATTGATAACGAAGCATTTAGTATACATTTTCCATTTTATGTTAGCTTAACCTGATGACATTGGCCCCCAAATAGCGGATCATTAAATACCACAACAGCAAATTAATGAAGATGACCAGTGGGCGAATATATTGAAGCCTCCGGTGAAACTCCTGATATTTCTCCCGGGATTGCGGGGGCCGCCGGTGATATTCCATATATCCCTTGATAAATTCCCCCATAAATTCATGCCGTTTCCGGCGGCGTTCATCTCTCCACCGCTGAAAACCAAATAGTACATGCTTGATTGCTCCAGGCCTCCTCAAAGTAGCTCCTTTTTCTTTTCAATCTTTCCAAATCGAACCTCCTTCATACTATCGAACCCCTAGGCGGTCCTTTATTGACCGGAACCATAAAATGTCCGGGCCCCGTTCCCGTCCCAATGACAAATAACTCTTGCGGCCTGTAAAAGGTAATGATTAAAGCCCGCCGGAAACGGCGGGCTATTAATGGAGGTAATTACCAGGCTAGACTTAGTTCCGTTTTGACATTCCATTGGTGTTCCGTATGGTTTTCGTCTTCCAGCTTTCCGCTAAATTCCCGGACTATTCTTTCCACTTCATAGTTCTTATTGATCACCATGTTCATCTTCATGCTAGGATCCTTGACTGCCTGAATTTTTTCGATCAGTTCTTGCAACGGACTATTCTCAAAATATGGGTCGAGTTCCCGTTGCTTTATTCTATCGTCCATGATTTCCTGGATCTCTTCCGGACGGCCATCCAGGCTTAATGAAAGTGTATAGGACTGATCTTCCTTCTCCTCCAGATTCGCGCTGCTTAAGAGATGCAGGAAACAGCTGAACCGGTTCAAACCTTCCTTGAAACCGCCAAATTGCATTCCATGATGCCAACAGAGAAACCTCATTAGGCCCGGATGCATCGTTGGGTCGAAATCCTTCAAGTCCAACTCGGTGTTACTTTCCCGTTTCACTGTTTTCCCATCAATATCGAGCTTGGCTTCAGCCTTTACGGTTGCTACCCCGGTATCCGAATTTTTGGCAAACTCCCGGTCGGCATTGAAGATTATTGCTGATGGAGGAATCCCATACTTTTTCTTGAAAACCTTAGAAAAATGAGTGACATGTTCAAAACCGGTAGCAAAACTTGTAACAGCAATTTCTAGATCCCATGCACCTTAATTGAAATTCTCTAACCATTATTCTTACTTTGGACGACAATGAGATGTTCTTTAAATAATCCGATTGTTAACTCTGCCGCCACCATGGTTTTTCTAAAATGTCGCATTATTTAAAAATTTACATAAACAAATTTAGTAAACTTACAGTTTATTGCCACCGGTGGCATAATAATTCGAACTGTAAATTAGCCATATTTTAAGGGTATACCGCAATTGTTTTTTATTAGTCAATCCATTCTCACGTTGCCTGTAATCCAAAAACTCTCATCAAAAACCCCCTTTAAAAAAGGGTTTTAAAATAAAAAACCCGTTAATAGCGTTTTTCGCTATATAACGGGTTTGTCGACGGTCTGAACCCCAATCCATCTCTTGAGCATGGACAAATATCCTCCAAACTAAAAAGAGGAACTATTCAAAAGATTACTTATTTTTGCTTTACAAATATATCTTTGCTGCCCTTAGGAGTATCATAAGTGTATTTCGGATATTTTCCGACCGAAACATTGCCAACTAACTGATGGTCCCTCAATTGAGCTCTGATATAAACCGACTTTCCGCTGGCGTCGGCGGCCGTCAGTTGGACCATCGGATACTCAACATCATCGATGATATCCCGGCCAACCATGATATAATGCACATCATCAAACTTAGTAAATGCATATTTATTTCCCGCTAGGGCGCTGCAAACTACTTCGCCGTTATAAAAATACTGCGGGTTCGACTCACCGGGATTGAGGGTTTTCAGCAGGTTGTTGCCAATGGTAAATTTGACTGCCGGAGCGACCTTACCGGTAGAAACCCAGGTGCCCAGCAACTCGGGATACGGATGGGATGCGGCCGCGCCACTGTAACTGATGCAAGCTAATACGGATATTACAAAAAGCACTACATTGAGACATAACACAGGTTTATAGCGATTCGTTTTCATAGTTTAGCCTCCATTTTATTAAAGTCCGAAGGGTGAAGTTTGAAATCTTAAAAAGTTAATTGATTTCATTTTCCTAGCGATTCTCACTTTCCCCTTCACTCTTCAAACTTTTTTATTGCGCCACCAATTCGACCCGCCGATTCTGCGCTCTTCCTTCCTCAGTGGCATTTGAAGCCACCGGCGCTGTCGGGCCGTCTCCCCAGGCCGTCAATTGGGCGGCATTAACACCGTATTTGGAAGTTAACGCTTTCACAACCGCATCTGCCCGGTCCTTGGAAAGTTTGAGATTGGCATCAAATCCACCGACATTGTCAGTATGACCTACAACATAGATCTTCATTTTGGGATTGGCCTTCAACAATTTAGCTATTTCCTGGAGCGCCGGTTCCGAATCCGACTTGATATCGGCCTTGCCGGTATCGAAATGAATACCATATAAAGCGACTTTCCCGGTCTCCTTAATGCTCTGGGCCATGCTGTCGGCATTGGCGACAATATCCTGGGCCATACCTTGCTTTTCGACAATGAAGACATCGTAGGCTTTCCCGTCAGGATTGGTCATGATGTAAACCCAAGTTTCGGTCCCGTTTTTCACGACCTTCAACACCGTTTCCCCAGTGGACGGTGAAAATACAATCTGTCCACCGATGGCTTTGAACGCATTTTCATAATTGCGGATAATCGCCAGCGGGCTATATACTTTTTGCCCATCATGCACGGCATAACCGCGATAATAATATTTGCCTTCCACAGCAGTGGTTTTTTCCCGACCGGTTTTAAATTCATAGTGGTTAAAATCATTTTCAGCTGTGCTGTAAATATAGTAACCGAGCATCCGGTTGAACAGGGGCGGATCCGAAGCCCCATCGGCGTCCATGGGGTCACTAGCGGCTTGGACAAATGCAAAAGCACTCAGGATCAAAACGATTGCGAAAATAATTATCGATAAACGTTTCATTGTATACCTCCCATACTTTTTATTTCTGTTCCACCTTGTCGGAAACAGCGATATCATAATCTTTACTAAGCTTTTTGACCAATGTGCAAGTGGTAGATTTTTCTTTGACTTCGGTAGCTTTGATTTCGGCGACCGGCTCTATTTGTTGATCAATGACTTCACCGGTGTCAGGGTCTTTAATCTCTTCGATCAGATGGTTAACAACGAAAACCATGCCATTGGTTACACCCTCACCGGAACCAATGTTCAAGACTATCTTGTCTCCCTTGGCAAATGCGACAGAACCGGATAATTTTCCTCCCTTCGGAGCGTTACTGCCATTGTAAGCCTGGTCAGCCAATTGTTTGGCTGTGGAGTTTACCGCATCGCGCAATGCAATCCCTAAATCGGTCTTGCGAAATTCATCGCTCCCAAACGCGATGGAGTTCCAATCTTTTTGTACCGACAGACTACCGCTGCTTTTACTGCCTTTTCCGGTGACACTGGTGATAATCTCAGCGGATGCGGTGTCAACCAGACGGGCATCGATGGCTACGGAAGACTTGGTGCTTTTCAAACCCAGGCCGAGGTTTAAGCGACTATTCTGTTGGAGATCGACGCCTTTGGTTGATGTAGTAAATTCGGTAATTCTACCGATAACCAGAAATTGGACGCCTAAAATTTTACCTATTTTTGCTGCAGTTCGGGCATCGACCCGATTACTGGCGCCAAAGTCTTGTTCAGCCAACACTTTATCGACTTGTTCCCGCTCGATTAATCGGAAGCGTTTGGTATTAAGTAATGCTGTTACCATTTCATCGGAGACACCTTTACCAACATCCCAATTCCAGTCCCCTTGAATCGAACCGTCATCAAAGGGTAATACGGCAATCTTATAAAGATTGGCTGCCCCGAAAATTGGAGAACTAAAAAAAGCAATTAAGAAAAAAAATACCAAAACCAAAGTAAATCTTTGTTTCAAACTCTTAACCTCCCTATATTTTTCTTTCAATTAAATTTACCTAGCAACATGAATCACCATTTTATAAGAGCATAATGATATTTTTGTCCACGAATCATCCCAGCCGCTAACGCTACCATCATTAGTAAACAACTTGGCGTTACAAAGTGGCATGTTTTTTCCTACGGCAGGATAATAACAATCATTGTCTGTCATACCAGTTATTGACTCCAATTGCATAACAATAGCATACCGGGTTCCATCGACTAAACCCGAATATTCCAGTGGCGCGTTAATCGGCGTACCGTCTGTCGTCCTGATCGAATCAGCCGGTATGGTTGTTGTCGCCAATGCGGAACCGGTCGGTTTATCGGAACTGTCTACTGAATATAATCCCACTTTAAGACCGGTAGGATTGCCGTTTTTCTTAAATTCCAAATCTATAGAGGTCATTTTGGAGTACGCTGATGCAGTAAATACTTGAGCTGCTCGATTGGATTTATTAATGAAAGTAGAAACTGTAATGAAAGCATTTTCAGTCATAGACAACGCCCCGGTCGCCGGGCTAGACCCCGAGTTAGATAAATGAATCCGAATCCAGGCTGGTCCGATGTTGCTAGTGTTATCATTCCATACATAGCTATAGCCTGATGCAGGAGTTTTATTGTACTGGCCAAAATGCCACGGTTGATTTTTGATTGCCGCACAGATTTCATAATGGGGAAGGGTTCCCGGATCACTTTGTGGAAATATTTGCGATAAAACAATAGCATATTCTTTGCCATTAACCAGTCCTATATAAGGCAGATCCACCGCAATCAGTTGGAACGCCTGAGGGTTATAATTTGTTATTGAAGTAGCTGAAATAAAGGCTGTTGCCATTGACGTACCGGTAGGCTGGTGGTTAGTATCGGTCCGAAAAAGCTGTACTTTAACATCATCTGGACTCCCCACATTATTAAAACGACGGAGTTTTATTTCGATTTGAGTCAGATTACTGTATTCATTGGCAATAAAGGTTTGATACCTTAAGATTTCTGTGCCGTTGACATAGGGGTTGTCGCCAAATCCAACACCAACATCGCTGTCTCCGACATTTTCAATAATAGCTGTCTCCGGTGTCGGGGTTCCTGTTGGAGTTCCTGTCGGAGTTCCGCTGCTCCCTCCGCCACAACCTGCTAGGACAACGATTGAAAATAAGCTTAACATGATAAGTAAAATGGATGGTTTTTTCATTCGAATCCCTCTTTCTTATTAACATATATGAAAGCCATGTCAACCGTGGCTTTCAGAAGAACAAATGAAAAATAAACGGGCCCAAGCATCAGCCCTTAGAAGGGCGAAGTTTATTTTTCATTTACCGCCGGAAATACATCATCGCCGGATTGGGACGGCCTACGAAGCAGATATAATGAAAGTCGTATTTCCAAATAATCCGTAATGCCGTCCCATCGCTATTTGAGAAGTTACCCCATTGATGTTGTTTCTCTTTAACTCCCAAGACTAATGTACATTGACAAAAATACCATATGCAAATGCATTTCTTGTTCCATCCGTTAACGGTATGGCCGTTCCGCTTTTCCAATATTTTGAGACGCTTTTGCCCCCGCTGTTTTCAAACCCTGCGGTATAAACATCGTTGCCTAAAACCTTAATTGAATAGGCGTTTGCGGTTTGCGAGCCATCGGCAAGCAGTACGGGGGTTCCGTTCTTCCAGTACTTGGCGACATTGCGCGTGCCGTTAAATTCAGCTCCAGCAACGTATACATCGCTACCCGAAACAAATATCGAATAAGCACACGCAAACTTTGAACCGTCGGTCAGCGATACTTCGGAACCATTTTTCCAGTAGGTTGCAATGAAATGACTTCCATTGTCATGATATCCGGCAACATAAACATCGTTACCGGAAACAATTATTGAACCAGCGCCCGCATCTTTCGTTCCATCCGTGAGCGGTATTGCCGCACCGTTTTTCCAATACTTCGCCACTAATTTTGAACCATTGGATTCATAACCGGCAACATAGACATCAGCGCCCGATACAAAAATCGACTCGACACGGGCATCTTGCGAACCATTGGTAAGCGGCACCGGGGAACCGTTTTTCCAATATTTTGCAACATTATGCGGGGCGTCATCTTCTATTCCCGCAACATACACATCACTACCGGAAACGAATATTGAATAAGCATATGCATCATTTGATCCATTCGTAAGCGGTACAGCGGTACCGTTTTTCCAGTATTTCGCTACATTGCATGTCCCATTGTATTCATATCCCGCCGCATAGATATCATTTCCTGAAACAAAAATCGACCGGGCTTCCGCAGTCTGTTTCCCATCCGTTAACAGTACGGCAACCCCATTTTTCCAGTATTTAGCTACCGAACAAATTTCATTGTATTCAGCTCCGGCAACATAGACATCGGTGGTAACCGTAGAACTCCCACCGGAACTCTTATTGGAACTCCCGCCGCATCCGGATAATATTGAAATTGTAAACAAGATACAAAAAATAATCAGAAACGATCTTTTCAACATGAACAATACCCTCCTGTATCCTTACCCAAAACTTCCACGGATTCTTTTTGCTCCCGTCGCCGCTTTTCGACTCCGTACCGGATATTTGAACGGCGGGGACGATGCTGATGAGATCATGACAAGGGCTTCTGTGCCACATAAAACACATCATCAAAACGACGATGGCCTTTTTCGTTTGAAACACCTTGTCTTCGCTTTTACTCTTTCGTGTCCATCTTGCTGTATCCCGCCGGAATCTCAAAAAGCGAATCGGGCTGCGAGCCGACTTTGATATTGGAATAGTCAATGGTCATCACCAAAGTACCGTCTTTCTTTTTAACCTGGACCCGTACCGGCATATTCAGTTGGGTGGCCATCCAGTTCACCACCATGCCGTACTCGGGGTTTTTAAAGGTCAGTTGTACCAATTTGCAATCGTATCCGTTGACTTTATCCTTACCAATCTCCTTGGTGTCAAAGGGCATATCCGGCGTCGGATGGGCCGGGTCGTACTTCATCGGCATCTCCCGGTATTGTTTGGCCGCCGGTATCAAAACCCAGGCGAACCGTTTATCCTGGCGGGCGATGGTGATACTGGTTTGGCCCATGACCAAGAGTTCATTGCGGATCTTATCGCCCTTCACAAAGGATTTTCCGGTCATCGCTTTACCACCCGCGAGCGTCATAGAAAAATCGGCGCTGAATTCAATCGTAGCAGCCAATGCGTTAATGGAAACCAACGTCGTTAAACTGATTAAAGAAAGGAGCAACATCATTTTTCGTTTCATATTGTTCATCCCCTCAATTTGTTTTTTGATGAAGTTTATCAACTATTAATTTTAGAAAAAGGAATCGATCTTCGGTATCCTCAAAAACCTCCCCAAAATTGGCTCCAAATTGGCGAATGGCGCGGGTTTTGGTATGGTAAAAATAATTTTTACTGCGGTTTAACGTTCATGTAACCCGGCGAACGGGTCCATACCCGTTAGATTGGGCCGATGCTGGGCGCACGTAGGAAAGCGACTGTCCTAAAAGGGCGACTGCTTTTTGTTTCTCGAGGGTTAATTCGTCCCAGCGTGAACAAAATTGTAGAACAGGTCTTTGGTAAGTCTCCAATGCTCGGGGAGCTCGTTCTTTTTTTTGAGGAGGACCCGGATTTGAACGGCTGTTCCTATATTCGGGTAGGTATTGTCGGCATTCACAACGGTCACACAAAAGCAGGCATTTCCGTTGTTGAACTCGCCCCAGAACCAATAAGTATGCTCGTTCTTGCCGGGGGATTCTTTTAGATTGTGAATCGTCTTGCTCAGACTGTCATGATAGAACTTGACCATTGCCTGACCGGTCATGGTTTTGTCAACAGAGACCTGAAGGTCGTTGTCGTAGTCGGATTGATCGGTAATGGTCGCATCTTCGGGGAAGGGAATAACATTCACGGGAAAGTTCCCCGATAATGAGGAAGCCGAGACCATGACCGATAGACCGGCGATCAACAATAAACCCAGAACCACCCGTGACCTGCGAATGAAAAGGCCCATCTTTGAACACTCCCTTTACAAATACATCTTCTAATTAACGACGGAAATACATCATCGCCGGATTGGGACGACCTACGAAACAGATATAATGAAAATCGTACTTCCAAATAATCCGTAATGCCGTCCAGGCTTCGGCTTCGTTTTGGTCGAAATTGAGCATCCCATGGCTATTGCCCTCTACAATCATCCACCGGTTGCGGAGATAAACGACCCTCAGGTTGTTGTTGTCAAAAGCAATACTATCTTCCCCGGGCATCGGACCGTCCGGCGATAATCCGTTACAGAGATAATATTGCATCGATGGCTGGGGTCTGCCGACGAAACATTGCTGATTTAGCCGAGCCTACAAAGACGGTAACAAACCTTTTATTAGAGAGCCAACTTGGCAATTGCGATGGAGCAAGGATGAGTCCCCGTAGCCACCGTATTTACACCGGAGTTCATCAAAGGACTTAATGAACCATCATTGCTGATGTTGTACATTAAGACCTTATCAGTATTGTAATCACAGATATATAAGTACTTCCCGGTAGGATCGATTTGGATCGCATAAGGCGCTACTCCGGCCGCAGTGGAGTTAGGACTCCCCAAGTCCGATAACCCTCCGTCATCACCAATGTTGTATGTAAAGACGGAAGCTCCGGCTACAACATAGAGGCGTTTTCCCGTAGGGTCAGCTATCATGCATTGAGGATGAAAAATGCCGATTGAGATTGTACTTGAACTTAATTTCCCATCCTCGCCGATGCTGAAGATCGATATTGTAGATTCATCGAAGTTAGCCACATAAACATAGCGACCCACTACAGTCACCCATTGAGGATGCGGATTGCTCCCGACATCAGTCGTACCGTTGGCATTCAACCTCCCATCACCACCGATGCTATACATAGAGATATTTTGATCACGGTAATTACAAACATATAAATACTTGCCATCCGGGCTTAACGCTATTGCTTGGGGACCGTCTCCGGAGCTTATCGTATTGGGCGAGCCCAAAGGAGCCAGGTTACCGTTCTCACCAATGCCATACATTGAGAGATTGGCGCCATTATTGTTACTTATGTATAGGTTCTTGCCATCGGGGGTAATCACGGATGCATAGGGAGAATTACCGTTGGTAATGGTATTGGGCTGTCCGACCGGAGTCAAGGCTCCGGTTTCGCTAATATTGAACATGGTGATACTGTTATTCCAATTAGCAACATAAAGGTATTTACCGTTTGGATCAGCCACCACTGAAAAAGGAAAGTGGCCGGTCCCATAGGTGCCAATCAAACTAAGTATGCCTGTCCCGCTGATGCTATAAGCGGAGACATTGTCACCCGTACGATTAGCAACATAAAGGTAGTAATAATAACTTTTAGGTGATGGACTGTCATTGCCGCTCCCGCTACTCCCGCTATTCCCACCGCACCCGGCCAATATTGAAACCGCTAAGATTAATCCCAAAAAGAAAAAATTTGTCCTTTTTTTCATCTTTATGTTCTCCTTAATAATATAAGTTCAATAGACTCTTGGTCTTGTTTTTAATTAAAATGAGTCCTCGCCGGGCGGAACCCAATATTCGTCCGGCAATAGCTCCTGTCATCGCCAGCCACCCAGCCGACCTGAAGCATGCTCGCCCCGTAATCGTTACACCCGCCGCGGGTCACACGATAATCGGCATCTGAATACGCTATATCAAAGCACCACTGCCAGACATTGCCGCTCATGTCGTAAAGACCAGCAGCATTGGCGGGTTTTAGCTGTACCGGCTGGGTGGAATAATTAAGCGGATCAGGAACATTGCTGTTTACGTTATACCAAGCAACAGCACTGGTAGCAGATACATCGGTATAAGGTGCCGTCGCCCCGCTGGCATAATTGCCTGGGGTCCAATTCGATCTGTCTTTATAGCGGGCCGCTAATTCCCATTCCATGCTTGTAGGCAGGCGGAATCCTTTGGAGTTCAGATCTGCGGTCGCGTTATCGCATGCTGTGGCATTTGCATCCGTTGAATTCTTAATGACCCCGCCACTATATTTATAAACACAGTCGAGGTTCGTCCCGCCATGGGCGTTATTGTATTCCGTCAACGCATTGCACCAGACGATGGTGTCCCGCCAGCTGATCATCGTCACCGGGTGCCGGTCGGTTTTATTCGCCGCTCCGTCATTGCCTTTTCGGCCCTGATTTTGAAACTGGTATCCGTTGGCAATTGCCCAATTATAGACCATGCACCATTGTTCATACGTCACATCAGTCTCCGCCATCCAATATGCATAATTCACCGTAGTACAAGTTCCTTTATCGTCGAGGCCGGTCGGAAAACTAGGCGCGCCCGGCACAAGTTTCATAGGGACGGCGCAAAAGCCGGTAACACTACCGCCCGGATTGCTAGGGTTGCTGGTACTGGAACCGCCACACCCTGCGAGGAGAAGAGCTAACATAAGCATCATCGAAATGATAATGATTACCCTTTTTTCCATTGTTCAAACCTTCACTCCATTTCTATACTTTCAATTCCAAAACCCACTCAAAATTTCCACGGATTCTTTTTACTCCCGTCGCCGCTTTTCGGTTCAGTGTTGGCTATTTGAACGGCGGGGACGATACCGACGCAGCCGTGACAGGCGCTGTATTCGTCGGGATAATCCCCTCCGTAATCAACGGCTCGGACTTTACTTTTATAGTAATCATCCGGGGTCATTAAAAAATATTGATAACCAAAGCCCCTTTTGAAAATAAGCGCCATATCGTTAAACTTAGCCATGGCCGTCGGTGTCGGAAACTTAATCCGGCTATCATTGTTCAAACTCCATTTACCGCCGTTTAGGACTTCCTCAACGGTGGCCAGAAATACAAGATCCTGTGTGGTTTCAATATTTCTGTGAAAGTAGGAGCCGATAATCACTCGTTCGGTCGGGACAAGCATATCCCGTTCGGCCTTGCTGAAACCGGTCAAAAATCCCGGTTCGTTCTCATAATTGTTTCTTCCCCAAACAACCGCCGCACTAGCGGGAGGGTAAGTCGACCAATTCACCTTTCCCATGGTATTGAGCCATTCCCGCAGGTTGCTTTTGCTCCAGAGACTATTGCCCCACTTTCCGACTTCATCTGCCCCTTCGCCAACATTTCCACTTTCCGCGGCATCAAAACACTTGGCGCATAAGACGTACTCGCTCCAAAGTAGCGGGTTTCCGTCTTTCAGTTCCATGACCCTCCAAAGTACGCGGGTGCCCATGTAACTGCCGAACTCAACGTAGTCACCGATATTAACGCCTTGCCCCCGTCCCAGAACTGACCCGAAAGGCATCGCCACCATCAATAAACATAATCCAAAAATCATAAGGGCCCGTTTCATTTCTCCCACCTCATGTCAGATTTCAGGTTCAACAGTTCTCTTCAAGTTATCATTATAAGAATAAAATCCGCCTTCCGGTATCCTCAAAAACCTCCCCAAATTTACCTACAAATTGACAATTGACGCGGCTTTTGGTATAATTAAAATAATTTTACAAGGAAAATGACTCTTTCAGGGAGTACATTATGGCCTATTATCCAAGCCTGCCTTGGCCGGAAATTCACGAGTTCCTTTTACATATCGAACAGGCTGAAGACGCTAAAACCCTCTGTCTACAAACCACCACCGAATTGAACCTGCTTATTCCATATGATAGCGTTTGGGTTCTTTTTTTGGACGAACAATTTCAAGTCCATGATCATCTGATCCATGGAGTTTCCGAGAAACTTGTCCGGGATTATTTGAACTATTACATTTTCGTTGACCCCTGCCGCGAGAAAACTCCCCAGGGCGCCAAGGCCTGGCGGCTCAATTGGAATGAATTCAAAGATACCGAATTTCAAACCGATTTTGGTTGGAATGCGGACATTTTTCATTCCGCCTCCATGTATCTTCACAATCCCAAAGGAGGACCGGGTGCGGCCTTGTTTACGATCCGCTCCGGTGCCAAAGGGTTCAGCGACCGGGAATTTGCAATCTGGGAAGTCATTCAGTCCCATCTGTCCAATCATTTTTCAATCACCGAAAAACTCAAACTTTTTAATCACCCGCCCGCGGATGTTTTAAAAGGTGATCTCACATCGTCCGGATTGGCGCTCAATCCCCGGGAATTTCATCCCGTTGAACTCATTCAGGGTCATAAATTATTGAGTAAACGGGAAGCAGAGGTGACTGCGCTTCTCTGCCAACGGCTTACCGTACCGGAAATCGCCACTAAGCTTGTGATTAGCCCACATACAGTCCGGACATATATCGAGAATATCAAGGAAAAACTCAATGTAAAAAACAGGCGCGAATTGATTATAAAACTCTCTGATCTGCGTTGAGTCTTTTTGCGCAGTCGGCAATGGCGATTGCCTTACTTGCTCTTTACGTGCCAGAATCTTATTGCTATGGTGCGGGATTTGGAGTACTATACAAAAAACCCTTGTATATAAGTGAGTCCATAGGATAAACGGGGAAATGATGAATAAGAACTTGCAGGAAACGGGTCTATTAAGCAGGGCTTGTTTTTGTCTAAGGGATGAAAACCGGTAAATCGGGGCAGCATCGATTAATGGAGTTTTAAGAAGGCTCCCAAGATAGTAAAAGGGGGCTGTTGCAAAAATGTTTTAGTTGCAAAACGCTTTATAATAGGGGGAAAAAGACATGGATCAGCATTTCTGTATCTGCATAGATACAAACTGCAAGAACCACCCGCTGAATCACTCGGAGGGGTGCGATTTGTGCATAAAGAAGAATCTGAAGTCCGGTGAAATCCCGGCTTGCTTTTGGCGGCGGATTTCGGATGATCTCAGCGGCTATAAAAGCTATACGTATGCGGATT
>JAEZKW010000257.1 GCA_023415375.1 Bacillota bacterium | reverse complement strand
GGGCGACCAGGAAGCAGCCCAACTTTGTCCAGCCAAAAGATGAGCAATCCACCGGATGATTGTCAAGTTCCAGTCGACCGCAATCAAAATCCAGCGGGCCACCGCTGGTAATAATAAGGCTAATCCTGAATAGAATAACAGAAGGCATATTAATCATAAAATGTGAGAAATCCTTACCTTACAAGGAAAAAATCCATGAGAAAATTTAGTATTCCTGTAGTGACTTTGTTGGTTTTGATATGAATGACTTGTTCGAACGTTTTTGCTTTATCCAACGAATATTCAAATTATGATCCGTCCAAGTTTCAATATTCTAATGACGCTATCAAGTTTTCCGTTTGTTTTAATGATAATTGGGACATTTATTATTCCTACACCACGATGCTGGCGGATATTCAAAATTTTGTAAAACCGATTAATCCGGCTAATTTTCTATATTTCGGGATGACAAAAAACAAGCTGCTTGGTTGCAGAGGACTGGTGGAAGAAGTAAATATGGATTTAGGCGATTATTTTGCAATCTTGAAAGATGTTAATGCTAAAGCCATATCCAATTTTAGTGAAAAGAACATCAAAATCAACCATACTCCTATGATCTACTGGACATATGAAACTTCAGGGAATCAATTCTTTTTCGCCGAATATATATTTAAAAAAGGCAATTATGATGTAAGACTCAGTTTCTGGACACTCAAAAGCTTATTTAACAAATATTCCAAGGAATTTGACAATATTATGAAAACGTTCACTGTGGAAGAGAATATGTGAAATTAAACGTTTAAAACGCCTATTTAATAGGCGTTTTTTTATGCCACCCATTTACACTTTCAAATGGTCGCGGTAAATCCAGATCGTTTCCCGGACAAACCCCGCCATGCCCGGCTTAAGCCGTTCAAACTTTATTCTCCCGTAAAGGCGCGGAAGCGCTGAGCCCTCTCTTTCAAACTTGGCAAACTCACAAATTACCACCAGAATCCTTAAGAAATCGCCCAATTTTTTTCTATTCGGGTCGACGTTCGATCTGGTAATTTAACACATTTTCCGCACCATTCACAAGCTTTGAAAGTTCACGGACAATTTTCCTCATACTTTCAGCTTGGGAATTTAATTCCTCGGATGCCGATGCACTCTCTTCCGCACTGGCAGCATTTTGTTGGGTCACACTCTCCATTTGAGCTATTGCCTTATTTACTTGTTCCACACCTTGAGCTTGTTCCTGACTAGCATTGGAGATTTCATTCATTAATTCATTAACCTTTTTGGCCTGAGCGGTTATTTCCGTTAATGCTTCACATACTCTTTCAGCAACTGAAACACCTTGACTGGATAATTCTATGTTGGATTCAATGATAACTGTGGTATCTTTAGCTGCTTGAGCACTTCGCCCGGCAAGATTCCTTACTTCTTCGGCCACTACCGCAAATCCCATCCCCGCTTCTCCAGCACGGGCCGCTTCGATTGCGGCATTAAGAGCCAAAATATTGGTCTGAAAAGCAATGTCATCGATCACTTTAATAATTCTGGCAATTTGATCGCTCGATTTCTTTATTTCCTGCATTGCTATCATCATTTCCTGCATCTCATTACTGCCCTTATTAGCCGATTCCTTAGCCTTTTCTGAAAGCTGAGCTGCCTGTTTTGTATTAACATTATTTTGTTGAAGCATAGATGCCGATTCCTGTAAAGTCGATGAAGTTTCCTCAATTGCTGATGCTTGCTCAGAACTAGCTTGCGATAATTGTTGTGCCGACATTAGTAATTGATTGGATGAAAGTGCAACGTTCTGTGTAACTTGAGCTAAATGATTGGTTGAACGAATAATTGGGTTCGTAATATTAGCACTAAAATAAATCAAAACCACAACCCCAATCATCATGAATGTCAACATATAAATTCCTATCGACATATTTATATTGAAAACTTGTTTTTGTATCCTACTCATTTCAAACCCAACGAACCACATACCGACAGAATTGCCATTATGATCTTTCAAGGGTTTATATTTGGTTTTACATTGTTTTCCGGCTACTACCGCTTCTCCATTATAGATTTTCCCATCATGCAAAACTTTATCAATTACTTGCGGGACTGCTTTTGTTCCGATGGCCCGGCTACCATCGTTATTTAAGACTGTGGTTGCAACCCGTGTGTCTCCCATAAAAATTGTAGCCAATGAACCGGTTTCTTTTGAGATAATATCTACCAAATCGTAGTTTTCATTCATTACCACATTTCCTTTAAAAAGCTTATCCCCGACGACTTTCCATTCTCCTGGATATTTTTCATCTAACAATTTATATCCTAAGTTAAGAACCGCATTTAATTTATCTTCAAATGTTTGATTGACCAGTTTGTGAATCTGAAAATATATAATGCCAAACAATAATACCGCAAAAGCAAGGAGAATTACCACATAGATGAATATCAGCTTAAATCTTAAATGAATTTTCAAATGAATCCCCCTTTTTTCTTTTAGTGTAGTAGTAGTAATTGAAGATAAATTTGTGTAATCGAATTTCATATTGCTCTGTCTATTAATTAATGCGTTATTTTAAACATCGGTTTAATAAAATTTTAACTTTATAGCCATTTTAACTATCAGCTTTATTTTTATGAGCCCTAAAGGGATAAACGTAAAACTCTTGGTTTTGGGATATGGGAATTATGCAAGTTTGAAGGAGAGAGGGCAGAGTGGAATAAAAAAAAACCGGTCTGTCTTGACCAGTTCTGTCATTCCAATTCCTTAACTTAAAATTTATTCTGGTGGCTGATAAATACTTTGTAAAAGGCATTTTGAAATTTTTTGGCGCATCTCTTCGTCCATATTCAGAAAATCAAGTGCTACGATTACTTTTCCTTCATCCAGATCTTCAATTCGCTTAATTTCCCCTTTCAGTAATAACGGGTCAAAATTTGGAAATTTGATTTGAAAGGCAATTTGCGCTCCCATCACGATCTGCGGGTCGGAATTTACAATCGCCAACGCGCCACAGGCTGACAAATCGATTACCTGACCAATATGCACGTCCCCATGCAAAAGATAATATAAGGGCATTTCCAAATTAAACTAGAAATGGCGTCTTAGCAAAGAATAATTCACTTTCCAGGGTTTTGCCAAAATAAGCACAGGTGATTCACGTAAAATATGAGCGACTTTATAGGTGCCGAACATATATTTTTGACCATCACCATGAACATAGGCAATGGATATCTCGGTTCCCAGTTCTAAGCGGTTGATGAATTCGAGTTCTTTGGTTGCTACAAAAAGGCCTTCTTCTTTTAAAGCTACAACAGTGGCAGTAAACGATTTAACCAATCCGACTTCTTTAGAAAAATTGATTTGTAGCGTATTACCGGGGCTGAATATTTTATCAATCGTAAGTATTTCTTCGATGGGAATACCCCCTGGCGTGAAGTCACGCTCGTTGTCCTTGCTCGTATTATTATTCAGTGGTTACATGCCCCACCTTGGTTAAACGCAACTTTTCGGCCAACATCAACATTTCTCTGGCATGTTGACGGGTCGTATCGGTTACCTGGGCCCCGCCAAGCATTCGGGCCAACTCCTCCACTCTTTCATTCATGGATAATTCCCGGACGCTTACTTCAGTACGGTCTCCGGCAACTTGTTTTTCGATATAAAAATGACGCCGGGCTAGTGAAGCAATTTGCGGTAAATGGGTAACGCAAAGGACCTGCCTCGATTGGCCTATCAATAATATCTTTTCGGCTACAGCTTGGGCCGTCCGGCCTCCGATCCCAACATCAATTTCATCAAAAACCATGGTTGGGATGGCGTCGAGCTCTGCCAAAATTGATTTTAAAGCCAGCATAATACGGGATAATTCCCCACCGGATGCGATTTTGGTCATTGGTTTTAAGCCTTCACCCGGGTTTGGAGCCACTAAATACTCAATCTTATCTGCGCCGCTACTCCCCACTTCAACGGTTTTACCTTGGAAATCAATCCCGGAAGGGCTTATGGTTTGTGAAAGATTGATTTTAAAACGGGTTTGCGCCATATTTAAATCATTCAATTGGGCCATGATGGCTACTTCCAATTTTTCAGCAGCCGTCTGTCGCTCTTTTGACAAAGCTTCCGCCAGTTCCGACAATCGGGATCTCATTTTTACAAGTTCACCCTCAAGCTCTGCTGAACGTTCTTCACGATGAGCAATGCCTGATAGTTCCTGCTCACAACGTTCAGCAAACAACAGGATCTCTCCGATATTGGAAGCGTATTTCCTTTTCAGATTTGATAGTTCATCAAGACGGGCATCGATTTGGGCTAAACGAGCCGGATCAAATTGGATTTGTTCTTGATAACTCCGAAGTTCTCTAGAAACTTCCTCAGCTTGGCATGCAGCTTCCCGGAGTGTCTCCAAGATCGACTCCAAACGGGGGTCCACTGCCGCTACCTGAGCCAATGTACGTTCTGCGGTTCCCAAAAGTTCTACAGCGGCATTTCCATTAGCATCATCATACAATGCCTGATAAGATTGATTAGCCGCTTCATAGAGCCGTTCAGAAGCTGCTAGGATATCTCTTTCCTTCAGTAAATCCTCATCTTCACCAATGACCAATTTAGCCTGATTGATCTCCTCAATTTGAAATTTTAATAATTCTACTTTCCGGGTCAAATCGGCTTCATTTTGTTGTAAGGTATGATATTCATTATCCAGGGTCTGCCATTCTTTAAAAACTTGACCCATATCGCAGCGAAGCTTCATACAATGGGCCCCTGCATATTGGTCCAACAATTCCAATTGTTTTTCAGCGAACAATAAAGATTGATGTTCATGCTGTCCGTGGATATCAATGAGATACTCGCCGATTTTGGTCAGTGAAAGCACAGTCACCAGTTGACCGTTGACCCGGCAGCGGTTCTTTCCGGTGTTGCTGATTTCCCGTTGAATGATTAACATATTATCGGGACCGACCTGAATTCCTATCCCGGTCAAATAATCTTGCAGTTCGGGCCGGTTTCCGATCAAAAAGGCCGCATCGACGAGGGCAGTTTCAGCTCCACTCCGGATCATTTCAGCGCTGAACCGTCCGCCTAAAGCCAGGCCCAGAGCATCAATAATAATTGATTTTCCAGCTCCGGTTTCTCCGGTCATCACATTGAAACTCGGGCTGAAATCCAAGTGAATCTCCTCAATCAAAGCCAGATTCTTAACCGTAATTTCTTGCAACAAATCCCTTTACCTCCTTAACTGATGGAGTCGGCTTAAAACTTCCTCGACCTGTGCTTTACTGCGGATTATCACCAAAATGGTATTATCACCAGCCACTGTTCCAAGGACTTCCGGCCATTCTAAGTTGTCAAAGGCTTCGGCCACTCCCTGGGCCGTGCCGCTCATCGTTTTGATTACGATAAAATTCTCAGCCGCATCAATGGATACTACCGCATCTTCCAGCATCCGCTGAGCCCGACGGACCAAATCCCCCGGAGTGCGGTCAGCAGGTAGGGAATAACGATAATATCCTTCGGCTGTCGGTACCTTAATCAAACCAAGTTCTTTAATGTCTCTCGATAAAGTGGCTTGAGTGACAAGTACGCCCTTGTTTTTTAACGTCTCTCCCAAATCTTCCTGAGTGCCAATCACTTGCTCTTTAATAATCGCAACGATCATGGCCTGTCGGTTTGTCTTCATCCATTCCTCCACACATTAAAATCCTAATACTCAAACGTAATAGGGTCATAAAAACTGTCAAAGACAATCTTTCGCCAATAGCCAGCAGTTAGTAGCCGGCAGCTAAAAGCTAATAGCTGTTTTATCTTAAATCCGTCCTTCTTTCAGACGGGATTTTAAAGCTTCAAACAACCCTTGTCCTTCAAAACGGATTAATTGGGTCACATGGGGGGCTCGCTCGATACAAATTTCTGCACCTGGCTGCAAGATTGTACCGGTTTGGCCATCGGCCGTCAGAGAAACTTCCACGTTGTTCTGATGAAGTTTTATCTTAATCCGGGCGTCCCGATTGAAAACAACCGGCCTGGCATACAGAGAATGAGCACAAATTGGGGTGACTAATATTGCTTCCAGCCTGGGATCTAAAATCGGGCCGCCTGCTGATAAAGAATACGCTGTTGAACCTGTAGCTGTCGCAACGATAAGTCCATCCGCTGGATAGGTTGCAAATAATTCATTATCAACCCAAAGATCCAAACGAATCATCCGGGCTATCGAGTTGGCAGTGATTGTGAAATCATTGAGAGCCACTAATTCTTTAGGGCCGGCTGGGGAAGCCACAGTAGCCATGAGCATTAATCGTCCCTCAAACGCAAACCGCTTTGAAGCCAAATCTTCAATAGCAGACTCAATTTTATACTGTTCAACACGGGCTAAAAAACCCAATTGTCCGAGATTAATTCCTAATAAAGGAATTTGACGGGGATAAATTCTCCTGGCAGCACTTAAAAGCGAACCATCTCCACCAAGCACCAACACCAAATCAAGATCTTCCCAAAGCCTATCGGCTTCCCTTCCGCATGCCGGTCGACCGAGCTGATGCGCCACTTCTGTTTCCAATGTTATTTTAAAGCCAACATGCTCTAAAATCTGTATGATACTGCCGGCCAGTTGCAGCGCTGCCTCTTTGAACGGATTGGGCAGGATTAGGATATGATTCAAGCAATTACCCTCATTTGATTTTTAATAATTATTCCCCTCAAAAAGCAAATCTCCTGCTTTGTTATAGATAGATTCCCGAAGAAAGTAAAGGGTTCTACGCTCCATTATGTCTACATATCTTTTCCATACTTACCTACCATAATTAAGCCTTTTTCAATAATTTATGCACTTAGGATTGGGGATAAAGAATCTGTAAGAGTTTATAATCAAGTAGCATATGAAATGTGAGAACATGCGAGGTGAATATACTTTAAATGAGAAAATAGATTGGTTCGAATATTATCCTACCAAAAAAGATTTATTTAAAAAATGTTTGGTGATAACGGTTATAATTACAACTCCGCAAATATCCAATAATACATCCTCAGGCTTTCCACTGCGAAACGGGACCCTTGATTGAAGAAATTCATCAAATGCGGCTATTAGTGATGCCATCAATATTCCCGGCCAATAAGCCTTTCGAAATCCCCAGAGATAACAATAGAACCAGGTTAATAGGCCTAACACTCCATAACCAAGAAAATGAAGACTTTTACGAAACCAATACACCAGTTCATCAATCGTTTGGATAGATACATGAGAATGAGTCGCTATAAATTGTTCCCAAAAGTCGGAGCCCCAGTGGGAGTCAATTGAGGTGTAGACAAGGAATGCGATAATGGCAGTCATAAGGAATGTGAGGGTTATAAGATTTAAAAATCGGTTTATGGTATTCATGAATATCCTTACAGCTAATTATTCATTATTTTCAAGCTTTCGCTATTAGCGAGCTGAATTAATTTATTCTCTCCTCAAAACCGTTTTATATACTTCAAATGTTGATGCTGCTATTTTGTTCCAACTATAATTTTTTCGGATATAATCAATCTGCATTCGCTTTTCCGCATTCGACCCTTTCTTATTGATAAATTTTAAGATCGCCACTTCTAGACTATTGACATTTCCAACTTCAAAATAGTTTTCTTGTGGCAAATCGATATTCTTGTTTCCTTCAATATCGGATGCAATACATGTTAATCCGAAACTCATAGCCTCCAATAATGAAATCGGTAACCCCTCATAATAGGATGGCAATATAAACAGGCCGGCATGACTATATAATTCATACAGGGGAACACCGGTCAGGAAACCTGTAAATATGATTTTATTACTATTTTGTCCACTTCTTAGTAAGGAAAGGCTATAATCGCTTTGATGATCGGCACTTCCCACAATAATAAGTTTCCAGTCGGCCAAATTTAAATCACAAAATGCCTTGATTAAATCATGAAACCCCTTTTCCGGCACCAATCTTCCAACTGCCAAAATGTACATTCCCCTTCTAATGTTTAATTCATGAAGTTTTTCTTCCGAACGAGTTGGTTCCATGATGTTAACACCATTTGGGATAATAAGGGGATTCTTGTGATACTTTTCTTTCAATTCTTTGGCAATTGGATTGGAAATAGCAATAATCATATGGCTCCATTTGAAAGATGCCCATTCGAAAGAACGCAAAATAAATTTTTCCAACCGGTTCCATTTTAAATGTTTGTAATTGGCGCCATGGGTTGTGAGTACCACCTTGTGGCCTAGAATTCTGGCAAGCCAGGCAAAAAAGCCCGGACCAATTCCTTGAATATGAATAATATCCGGTTTCAATTTTAGTGAAACCATAATCGCCAAAAAAGTATGAATAAAGGCTTCTAATGTTTTATGGCGAATAGTCGGAAGCGATACAAGCTCAACTCCTTGATAATTGGTAATCGACTTATCGACATAGGGTTTACGGGTAAATACTATAACTTCGCATCCTAATTGAACTAAATTTATCGCCAAATTTTCACAATGGTTTTCTACTCCACCCTGTACTTTTGGAAATCCTCTCGTACCGATAATAACCACTTTCATAAGCCGATAATCCCCTTATCAGTAGTAATTATTAAATCGCATTTTCATATATAGTAATAATCTTTTCATAATATTTCTCAATGGAAAGGTGTTCTGCACTTTCAATGCAATTTTTAGAGTAATCTTTAATTAATTCTTTCCGTTTATATAGATATTTAATTTTATTTACAAGATCATCAACATTCCCAGGTTCAAATAGCAACCCATTAAATCTATCTTCAATTAATTCGGGAATCCCTCCAATGTTAGATCCTATAACAGGAGTACCTAAACCTAATGATTCAA
>JAEZKW010000235.1 GCA_023415375.1 Bacillota bacterium | reverse complement strand
GGCGCGCCATATCAAGCAATCCTAACACCACGTGGGCAAGACCGAAACCTAGGATTCCGGCCCCCCATTTGCTTTTTAAAAAGAACGCCCCGATACCCGAAACAGCCGCGCCGGTTCCGGTAACGGCTAAACTGGTTGTAGTGGCCTTCAAGTTAACACCTCCTAACAGTATGATTCCCAATGTTCTCTGATTTAATTAAATTTTCGCTAGTAGATTGACTTTTGATTATAAAGCTTCTGGTATTCATTGAGCAATTTATCCAATTCGATACTGGTTTTTAAAACATCCTCATCAGTATATCCACGCTCATTCCATAGATTTTGCATCATCGTCAGGACTTCTTCAATCCGGTTTTCAAGTTGATTCATTGAATTGATCCATATTTTACTGCTAAGAACAAATTGGTCTCGGGTGTTGACTCAGTCATCTGCCTGGCGAAGAAGAACAAAAACCTGGCGGCATCAAAGAAGTTTCTCCAATTTCTGGTGGTGGAGGAAAACGCCAAATTCTGCTATCAATGACTAGAAGTTGTATTCAACGGTGAAAGGTGTCTATCAAAACGACCCCGAGTTAAGTGATTTGAAAGAATATTTTGAAACCGGCAAGCTGGTTGATTTTCCCGATCACCGTTATCCTTCGGGGATAGAAACCCAAAGTCTGGTGCAGGAGATTTTTGAGGGATGGGATGCTGCATTTTAATTTTTTGACAAAGTGCGGAAAAATTGCAGGAATTGGAGTTACTAATAAAAGAAAATAAATAGGAATAATTAAACAATGAATTTACTGCAGTCAAGTATTAAGATAATCAAGGATAATCAAACTTCTTCGGGCGCTTATATAGCTTGCCCCAATTTTAAGAATTACCGCTACTGTTGGCTCCGGGACGGCAGTTTTACGGCTTACGCCATGGATAAGAACGGCGAAACGGATTCGGCCAAGCGGTTTTATCAATGGGTAAACAGGGTCATCTGCAGCCGGAAAGAACAAATTGAGACTTTAATTGCCAAAAAAAAGGCCGGTGAGCCTATAGCGCGAAAAGAGTATTTGTCGACCCGGTATACCCTTGAAGGTGAAAACGATGATGGCGAATGGGGTAATTTTCAATTAGACGGTTATGGGACCTGGTTATGGGGACTCGTAGAACATATCGGAATCACCGGGCAGAAAGAATTCCTCGATCATTACGGGCAGGCTGTAAAGTTGACCGTGGATTATTTGACGGCTTTTTGGCAGACCCCCAACTACGATTGTTGGGAGGAGCATGCGGAGGAGGTACACCCGTCCACGCTAGCCTGTATCGCCGGGGGATTGAAGGCTGTCAATGGTTACTGGGAAAGCCCGGAACTGGCAACAACCATTGCTGATATCGAAGGATACATCCGGAACCATTTTGTATTCGGTGAGGCTTCTGTGCAGCATTTGGTTAAATTTATGGGGAATGACCCAATTGATGCCAACCTGCTTTGGGTCGCCATTCCTTATGGGATTCTACCGGCCCAAGACGGGATCATGAAAGCAACAGTTGAAAAAATTGAGAAAGAATTGTATAAAAACAAAGAGGGCGTTCACCGTTATTTAAAAGATACTTATTACGGCGGGGGGGCTTGGATTTTATTAACAGCCTGGCTAGGATGGTATTATGCAGTCACCGGCCGCCGGCAGGAAGCTCAGAGGGTTAAGGAATGGATCGAAAATCAAGTCGATTCCAGAGGTAATTTGGCTGAACAGATTCCTATCAATTTGAATCGTGGGGACTACCTTGCCCTTTGGCTCGAAAAATGGGGGCCCATCGCCAAACCACTTCTTTGGTCTCATGCCATGTATTTGATTTTAAATCAAGAATTATTGTAACGAGCGAATAACCCCAAATAACCTGGAGGCTTCCAATATGCATCATGAACATGCTGGATAAAGAATGAACCGGTTGATCGGGATTTTACTTTCGATGAAAAGCCTGAAGAAATCCTTTTACACACCAAGACATTAAACGTTACAATAATCAAAAACAAACTGCAGGATGATTATTAGGGATTTAGCGGGAGAGACAGTCTGTGAGGATCTGGAAAGCGGCTTTTTTTGGTCGGGGAAAATGACCCGGATCCGGAAACGGTTTGGGCCGAATGATCATTTTATGGTTTGGGTGAAAAGACCGGCTATTTGGTTAAAAAGGGCCGAAGTTATCTGATGTGGAACCGGGATCATGGTTGTTACTCTCCCACTACCGATCCGTTAATGCTTCAATCCCATTGCTAATTGCTTTTAATGAGCGACGAAGTTATGGAATATTCGTGGATAAACCCTGTAGACTTCATAACGATAAAATTACCGGATTGCCGCGAATCGCCGGTTTTAAAAAGGCCCTGAAAGACCAAGGCCTGATGATGGATAGCAAACAAATATTTTTTGGCGATTTCAGCTTTGAAAGCGGGCAACAGGGATTGGAAGCTTTATTACAAGCTATGCCGGAGCTTACTGCTATTTTTGCTGCCAAGGACGATATGGCAGCCAGTGTTTTATCCCAGGCTTTCAAAAAAGGGATCAAAATTTCCGAACAACTGTCGGTGATTGGATATGATAATACCCAGCTAGCGAGGATGATGACCCCATCTCTGACCACGTTGGCCCAACCTTTATATGAAATGGGGCGTCAGGGTATGGAGATCCTGATCCAACATATTGATAAAGGGAGATCCATGAAGAGTGTGATATTACCTCATACCATTGTTGAAAGGGAGACGGTGAGAAAATTAGAGATCAATCAGATTCAATAAATTTTGGCTTTGGCAGTACATTAAACTTAAAAGTTCAGTTATAGAATTTTGACAAATTTTTATTAAGTCTGATTTTTTACC
Organism: Bacillota bacterium; assembly: GCA_023415375.1. GTDB lineage: Bacteria > Bacillota > UBA4882 > UBA8346 > UBA8346 > UBA8346. The sequence goes on along the minus strand of JAEZKW010000235.1, from coordinate 119 downwards.
CCGACGAAACGGGCTTTCTTTTAGACAATCTTTTGATTTTGATGAATTAAATTTTGATTGCAAAGCCGTTGATACTGGTTGAGCAAATTGTCCAATTCAATACTGGTTAATAAAACAGC
>JAEZKW010000234.1 GCA_023415375.1 Bacillota bacterium | reverse complement strand
AAATTCTCTAATATAGGCCTAAAAGGAGAAGTCATTTACCGGTCAGTCGAATTTACCGATGTATCCGGTGTAGATGATAGCGGTACTTTAGATGACCCTCTCGATGGAAGCGGGTTAAGCGTCAATGTTGGTATGAATTTTTATTTCTGATTTTAATTGAATCAAAGTGAGTCCATGAAAAAGATTAGTGGGATTTATTTTCGATCAATATAGCTTTCAACTATAATACTCAATGAAATCATCTGAAACTCCGGAGGTATTAGCAGTTACCTCCGGAGAATATTTATTTTCTATTCTCCTATCTTCTATCCTCGGTTTTCATTAAATAAGCGATAATAAAATTAGGTTGCAGGGAATACTAATTGATAAGTTACTCTCTCTTTGACGGAGGCCAACTCATGGAATTGATGAATGCACTTTATACTCGCCGTTCGATTCGTAAATATAAAAATACACCTGTCCCTAAAGAGGTTATCTCCAAGCTACTGGAAGCAGCCACCTTGGCGCCCAGCGGTTCAAACTCTCAACCCTGGTCATTTGTAATCATTCAGGATCAAGAATTATTAAAAAAATACTCTGATCGGGCCAAAGTGCTTTGTTTATCATCTTTAAAAGATAAACCCGATCCCCATGACTACCGGAAAATTTTATCCAATCCCGATTTTAACATCTTTTATAACGCCGGAACTCTGATCATCATTTATGGCAGTGAAGGAGCGACTTCCTACGGAGACTGCTGCCTTGCCGCCCAAAATTTAATGTTAGCCGCTCATAGTGAAGGATTAGGTACTTGCTGGATTGGGTTTTCAATCGCCCTTTTAAACGACAAGGACTTTAAAACAGAACTCGGGATAACTCAAAACTTAACAGCGGTCGCTCCCATCATTATCGGTTACCCGGAATTTACTCCATCCGCTTACAACAGAAATCCGCCCCGTATTTTAGTCTGGAAATAATCCCGGACTCAGCTGCAGTATTGGGGAAAAAAACCTACCTTTACCAAATTTGCTATCATTAACTTCTTCTCCTGTATAGCCCCTTAAAACCCCAAGGATAAAATTCTTCAAGCTGGAACAAGTATGATCCATGAATAATTTCCCGGTTTCGTTCATTGCATAAAGGATTATTGATAGAAAACGCCAATTATTAAGGTAATATTAAAAGATCAGCAGGTAACAGCATGAATTATTATCGCCGCAATTTATTGATATTATCGTTTACGATTTTTCTAGCCGCTTTCAGTTGGGAGCAAATTGCCCCTTTCTTACCTTTTTTCCTAAAAGAATTAGGAGTAACTCAAAATTTGCCGTTTTGGTCCGGTTTGCTTTTTACTCTGCAATTTTCCGGTTCTGCGATTATGGGGCCGGTGTGGGGTAAAATGGCTGACAAATATGGACGTAAGCCTATGGTTATGCGGGCCGGAATTTGTTTAAGCCTGGTTTATATCGGGATGAGCTTTTGTCAAAACTATAGCCAATTACTTTTTTTGCGGCTCATGAATGGCGTATTAACCGGATTTATCCCCGGTTCCATTGCCTTAATCGCCACCAATACCCCAAAAGCAGAATCCGGCCGGTATGTCTCTGTTGCCTATACGCTTCAATCCGCCGGAACCATTTTAGGACCGGCGTTGGGGGGGCTTTTAGCCTCTCTCATTGGTTACCGGGGATCGATGTTAATCTCCGGCACCCTCGTATTCATAGCTTTTTTAATGGTTACCTTCGGAGTAGAAGAACGGGAAAGGCCGCAAATTCTTACCCGGACTTCGGTTTGGCAGGATTGTATACAGGTATTTAAAATGCCGGTTATGGTAAGCGTAATGAGCGTAGAATTTCTCAATGCGTTGGTGATGTCCTCATTAATACCTATTATAGCCTTGTATATTCACAAAATCGCGCCCAATACCAATACAATAATCAGTGGTCTTACATATTCCCTCCCGGGTTTGGCGCTCTTCCTCACTGCCTATATCTGGAACCGCATCGCTGAAAAAATCTCTTATACCCGTACGATTCTAGTGGGATTATTCGGTGTCGGATTTCTCTGCACTTTATTGGGCTTTGTGAATCATTTATGGCTTTTTGCCGGGCTATATTTTATCTATGGCACTTTCATGGCAGCCATATCTCCTTCATCGGCGGCCTTGGTTGCCACCAAAGTCGATTCCGATTTTCGCGGACGGGCCTATGCGATGCAACAGACAGCGCGGACTGTGGGCCTATTCTGCGCCCCTCTCCTATCCGGAATTATTGGTACATATCTGGGACTGAACCTGATTTTTATCATATTCGGGTTGATATGTTTAATCCTGACCTGGGGCATTCAGAGACAAATTCATGGTTGGCAGAAAGCATCCAATTTACAAAATAATATTACACCTGAGATTACCTCACAGTGAAATAAAAAATAGCTAATTAAATATTTGGAACTTTGAATAAACCCAAACTTAAACCTGCCCACCAGTAGATTATGATTATAAAGCCCAGAAGGAAAGTGGCTAAAACGATCTGCCTGAAGTTTAAATTTCCAGCCAGACGGAGGGTGATGCTTAAAAACAGCAACTTCCATAAGAACATCAGAAAGATAAAAGCCCATAAACCCATTAATATCAGCCAACTGGGTATAACAGCAAAAACGGTGAACCGCTGAAATATATGAAGGATAATGGATAAGGAAAAAAAGAGAAATGTCGGAAGATAACTGAATCCCCATACAGCAAAGAATGATGATATATGGTTTTCACGAACCAGCAGATGACAGACGAGATAAATACTGAAAACAGCAACCGGATAGGTAACCAGGGGCACCAGAAAACTCCCCGTCCAAAACCAAACGGAATTAACCCGGCCCACCAGCCACCATCCCAAAGTTTCGCATAATAAAAAGGACAAAAATACACCCATGGCTGGAACCGAGGTTCCCCGGCTAATCATATCCTCAAAAAACGTATAGGGATTGGCTATAAGCCTCCAAGTATTTTGAACCCACCGACGCATATTGGGAACCTCCCCTTCTTCTTAATGCCCTAAAAACTGCATCAGATTAAATCGTGATAAGAAACCCTGCAATATCAAGCTCAAAGCGACCGAAGCCGGAATTAGCAGTCTCCAGGGTCGACTCTTTAAGCGGACAATTATCCATTGATAAATAATTACCGACAAAGGCATCTCCAACAGGTGATTTTCCAACCGTTCCTCTTCCTGGTGGACTGTGGCGACCATCCTGGAAACAATCCGGTTTTCATAAGCCACGGCTGCTTTTCTGTCCTCTATCCATAGATCTTTGGATTTCATCAAAAGCTTTTCAAAATCTTGTTCCTCCATTGGTTACTCCTCCCATTCCGGTACTAACCGGCGATAATTTCGGGCAAAGGCCTTTCTGGCGCGGACCAGGATTGCATCGACCGCTTTTTCACTCTTTGCCATCCGCCAAGCAATCTCGCGGGTTGAATAGCCACCAAAATATTTATCCTCTAAAACCCGGCGGTATTCCCAGGGTAATCCCAGCAATACCTGCCAGATCATCAGATTTAGTTCCGGATCCTTAGGTTCATCATGGGAAATGGCGGCGATCTCCTCCAGTGAAAACGTTGAAGTTTTGGCGCGACTTCGATAATAATCCGCCAGTTTAAACTGAGCAATACGGCAAAGCCAGGTAAATACAAGGCTTTCACCTTTGAATCGCATTATTGCCGTTACAGCAGCTGTCATGGTCTCCGACAAGATATCCTCGATTTCTTCCGAATCATGAAGCCGCCTGCGAATAAAAGCATGCAAGCCAGGGGCAAAGCGCCGATAGAATTCAGTGATTGCTTCCTCATTACTATGTTGTATTTGACGTACAAGTGCGATATCATCCAGTTCGGACAGGTTTTCCATCCGGGAACCTGCCTCCTCCCTCTACTACATTGGACGGGTTTTATCATGACGGCCATTTTCAGTTACCACAACACTCCACCACGGTCCAGCAGTTTTTCCCCACAGTACACTCCAGTACCAGGATGAAACATCCGTCCAACTATTTCCTGCCTGATTAAAGATTCGTTCCTTCACCAAAAACTCCTGTTTGCCGCGGGTAGCTTTAAAACAACTCCAAAAGTGATTCCAACGGTCTTTCGCTAACGGCAAGGGTTCTATGGTATACCCCAAACCCTTGAAACAATCGGAGCTGGGATGTAACAACCGTGTCTCTTGGGTCATCCAGCGGAAAATGATTTCACGGTTGCCGTCACTAAACCGTCCAATCCGGCCGGGGAAATCTTCCGCGAATCGCATTTCGCGATTCGTCAAGGGGAGTTCCCGGAGAACTTGCCCTTCAAATTGAGATGGCCAACCGGGGAATCCATTGATTGGAGCTTTATTGCCTGGGATTACCAAAGGAACCAACGCCACGGCCAGGCAAGAAGCTAAATAGATAATATATCGGTACACAGGTGATTCCCCCTTATCCTTTGAAATCCCAAATAGATAAGACAGACCGCTATGAAAAACGAAACCAGCCCAAACCCTTCATGAGCCCAAGGCGGGGCTTGAATGACCCCGGCCTCCAAATAAAACAAGGCAGCTGAGCGGAGAATATTTCCGAATAGAATAACGGCAATCGTAAAAATAAAGGCTAAAGTACTTTGGATGAAACTCGTATGATAAAGTCCAATCAAAGTGAATATTAAAAATAATCCGGACCATAACATCTTCACCCCACTGCAGGGCGCATCGATCATAATCAATTTACCGCACCAGTCGAGACAAGTTCCGCTCAGTGAAACTGAAAAACCGGACAAATTTAGCAAAGGGACTGTTACCGTCCCAACGAACCATCGCATGGGAAAGCCTAAATAAAATTGGAGGGTCGGGATGATAGGCAACCCTAGAATGAATAACCCTAATATTCCAAGATGCCAACCATTACCTAAAATATAGCTCGTCAAAGTAAACCCAATCCCATAGACAGCGATGATCGCCCGGATTAACGGCGGAGAAAACGGATATGTAAGAAAATAAATTGTATTAAACACAATTAGCCAAACGAAGGGTATACATTGGGCCCGCTTTCTTCCTGGCTCTTGAATGCGAAAAGACCTATTATTGAACCAAATTAAAAACAGAGCCACGAAAATCCCAATTAACCCCGGAAGTTCTTCCGGCGAATAAGTCATCCGGGAAAAATACCAACGCCAAACAGGCCAAAAAACAGCCATTTGCAGTAACAATACCCAAATCAACTTACCATGCTTTTGCATGAGCCCCTCCGGTGAGAATAAAATACAATCATCATCAAACCCAAAACTACCGCTAATAAGCCCCAAATCCCGGGCTCGGGAATCGTCGGCACGGTTCCCGGATCCACTGGTTCCAAACCGGCTTCCTTGTATTGACTTTGGTTTTCCAGTACCACCGCCCCACTAACCGGGGTAACAATCTGGTGCATTACGGCCAAATTTATCGCTTGGTGATGAATTTTCGCATTATCCATTGGGTACTTTGCGGATTGATCCAGCAGCCGCGAAACTTGGTCATGGGCCCAGAGTCGACCCAGATGATTTGAAGTCTTTTGAATGGCGGGAAATCTCTCTTTAACGTAACTGCACTCCCGGATAATCGACAATTGTTTATGATTCCATTGCCCAAAAAGCAAACTTAAATCTTGTGAAAAAGAATACAAGCGGGGAACCGAAATGACCTGCCCCACCGGGGTGAGCTTTTCTTGAATAATATTGGGGCCGTTGTCGGTTTGAAGATCATACAATAAAGGCGGATTAAGATACCGTTCCCAATATTGGGCCAAGTTTTCAGGCGAACTCAAAATAACCGGCTGCGGACCATGAATCCAAATAATGACACTATTCTCCGTCCCGGCCATATCCATCGCCGCAACCAAAGCCGGTATATTGTCCTGTCCGCCCTCGAAGTGATGAGCCAGAATCTTGTCTTCAATAAAACTATAATCTGAAGATGCCTTGGCAGGTTTGGATCCGGATATGTCCAGCACTTCATCGGAAGCGATCAAAACCTTCAGCTCCATATGATGTGGCAGTTTAGGCAATAACCGGACAATAGTCTTTTTATATTTCGATAGGCTTTTAGAACCATCAATCACCAAAATGACCCTATTAGCCGGGTTCATTTGCTGTTCGGTGATCCGTTGGACAATCAGCGGAAGTTTGGGGTCTAGTGTATCCTCCGTCCAAGCCAGGGTATCTGACCCAAAACGGGAAGCACGGATTATCGCCTTATCTTCCAACTGCTCATTAGATATTAGACCTTTAACTGTATAAACATTGGCGGCGGGATGTTCCGGTTGAATCCCCTTAAGGTTTATCTCCAAAGGCGTTTTAGCCTCAATCCAGACTGAATGGCCAATTTTTGGGGAGATCCCGAAGTTGCGTTCCACAAAATACGGTAACCGCAAGAGTGCGTTTCTCCTACCATTCAGGTACATCGGGACACTAATTCCCAGGCGAATCTTCATTTCACCATGGTTTCTGGGTACAGGGAAACACTGGATCATAATCCGGTCTGATCCGGCGGTCGTCACGAGTACCGGATCCTGCACACGGTGAACTACTTTCTTATATGCGTCTTTGGTGGTAGCCCGCCCTGCAAAGGCCGCTTCCCTTTCTTCTCCATTAACCCAAAGAGTAACTCTTGATACCACAGCTCCCGGGGGCAGGGCAATCTGAGCTCTGGCCTCCCTGTTAAAATTGAGATCGTCATTTTGAAAGACCATAGTCCACTCCAAATATCCTAAAACTGCTGCCGGATCCAAAGAACCATCAATACGCGAACCGGCCAGGCTCAAACCTTTGACTTTTTGAGAGACTGAATCTCCCCCCTGGTCCCAATCAAAGTCCTCATCATCAAAAAAGCCATGGTCTCGCTCTAAAAACTTGGGGCGGGAAAGCGAATTAAAGGGAACGCCGGTGACCCGATAATAAATATCTCTGGCCTGATCGGGACTGGCCGGGGTGAAAAAAATCCCAAACAAATCAGAAACTCCAGGCCGGACATAGCAACAACGCAACAAAAATTCCCGGTTGCCAAAATTTCGCAACCACTGAATTCCCTTTAATCGGGTGGACTGTAAATCCGACCCGGTCATTTGGATCCCGATCCGGGTAAAAGTAACCGGCAGGTCCAGCGCCACCAGTAAAACGATGGCTAAAATAATCCCGCTCCAATAGAATACGTTATCTTTTCTGCGTTTCCCCGGCTCCAGGTGTTTGACAGCCGCCCGTTTCCCGTCGATCCGGCAAAATATGGCGGCAACCAAAGCCAAATGGGGCGCTAAAGCCAACAGTCCTATTCCATAAAAAAGGATCCCGAAGAAGGCGAAAACAGTCAAGGGTAAAAACCTTAATGTATATAAGGCTGTGATTCCGACCATCGTACCGTTCAGCCAGGGAATAACCGGAGAATAATTCACACGGTTCGTTCGCAAGATCCATCCGATAATGATGACGGAAACAGGGACTGAGACTATCAGAAGTATATGCCAGACGGTAGGGATCGGATTAAAGAATGTTGAGGAACAAATATTAGTGAATAGTTCCATCAGTAGGGCCGCGAGAGGGAGTAAGATTCCACAGAAAATGATCAAGATTTGGTGCTTAAACGGAAAGCGCGGGATTTTGAGTCGGGGTTGTTTTATTTCAGTCATGGTTTTATGGCACCTCCAAAAGACTAATGAGTTGATGTTTTTTTAGAAAATCCCAGTTCTACTTACTTAGTCGGAGGTGGGTCGGGAAATCCTGCGAGGAGAAATAAAAAATTTTAAATCGATCCATAAAACATACTTCAATCTTTTTATTTTTTGATTCTTCTTTAACAACGAAATAATGGATATAACCGGTTCGAATCATCCTAACAGTTACACCTAAGATTACCTAAGGGTGAAATAAAAAATAGAAAACAGAAAGGAGCCACCATAGGAGATAAAGGCGGAAAAAAGGATAAGGAAAAGGTGCTGAAACAGATGCAGCGTCACTGATTGTCAAATTTCTAACTTAGGAAAGAAGGATGACACCATGGAAAACACCCAAGAACCCCGAGAAAAATTCACTTCCGGGCTGGCGGTATTTTTTTGCCACTCTCGGCTCAGCGGTTGGTTTAGGTAACATTTGGAAGTTCCCTTGCCCTTTCTCTTTGTTTATCTCATTTTTGCCAGAATTACCGCTCCGGTCATTTTAACCGCTTTAGGTTTAGCCTTTTTCAAACTTTCGCTCGGTATGGGCTGTATGATTACTTATGCTAGTTATTTCACGCAAGACAACAATATGATCGCCACCTCGGCCAGAGTCGCCCTATCGGACACCATTGTTTCCCTTTTGGCCGGCATCGCCATTTTACCGGCGGTCTTCTCTTTTGGGATTAAGCCCGGCGCCGGACCCGGCCTGCTGTTTATGACGATCCCAATGGTTTTTTCCAAGATCCCCCTGGGTAACATTTTGCTGGTGGCCTTCTTTTTCCTGACCTCTATCGCCGCGACTACAGCCATGATTTCCCTGGTGGAAGTGCTGGTGGTCTACTGGTCGGAGCAGCGGGGTCTCTCCCGGACCAAAGCGGTGACTATGAACGTTCTGATTATTGCGGTCTTTGGAGTACTCGCCACCCTGTCGGCCGATAAGTCAGCTGTTCTCGGTACCATTAGTATCTTTGGCAAAAGTTTCTTTGACCTTTTCGACTACGTTTCTTCCAATATCCTTTTGCCCGTGGGCGGGTTGTTGATCATTCTTTTCACAGGTTATGTCGTAAACCGGGAAGATTTTGCCCTGGAACTTTCGAACCACGGCGCCTTAAAAAACAAGGGGCTCATCAATACCGCCGTTTTCATCATCAAATATGTTACCCCGTTCTTACTGGCACTGGTCTTTTTAAACTCAATCGGCCTCATCAAAGTGGGATGAACTGTTTTATAAGATTTTGAAGAGCAATCGCCGATCAGGAATGTGGGCGGCGCGGCTTACATTTATGCCATATTGCTGGGTCTAAATTATGGTATGTCGGAGCTAACTAGAGATTGTCGCTATGGATATAGGAATAGGGAAAGAAAAGATCGATATGAGTCGCTATTAATCTAGTAAAAAAATCAATGATTATTAAAGCTTTGACGTCGACAGGAGGCGTCACCCACCCTCCTGCACCTCCAGGGCAAAAGGGTGTGGCGGCACACCCTTTTGAATCCCACCGCCCGGGGGCACCGTGCCCCCAGGGATACCCCCCTATCACGACATTCCTCCTTGAATGTCGAAGGAGTGCTTGCGCGGATTTAACAGACTCCTACGTCCATGTAGTCGTCTTCTTGGGTAATTCTGCTGGTCGACGGCTAAGGTCATCCTTGCCCTAAAGCCGCGTGGTCAACATCCTATTGACCATTTCGGAGCTCACAAATAGGCCCTTCTTCTTGCGCTTAAATCTTGGGCCAAATAAACTTCCTGAATGCTTTGTTTTTATAGACCCCTTTGAACGAACTATAACCGCCGACAAAGAGGTCGGCAGGCGCGGCATCTTTTCGTGGATGAAAAACTGCCGTCGGCCTACAGAACCATATAGAAGACGCTGCCACGAGGACAGCGTCAATCGAATCAAAAACTCCGACCCCGGCAACTGGATGGCCGGGGCGATGAAGGGGGTACCCGGGGGACTTTCCCCCGGGCCGGTGGGTTCCAAGGGATTTCCGGGAAAATCCCTTGGCCCTAGGGGTTGTCGTGTGCCAAGGCACACGCGGGGAGCTGGGTGACGTCCCCTGTCGGCATTCACTCGACTTACATTTAAAGCCCTATATCCGACTTGCATATATACTTAATTACCTAACTCACACCTGGTTTCTACCGTTTCCCGAAATTGATTGGCGTGTCCGTTGGCCGGATGGGGTCGACGAGAAAAGGCGCGTGAGCGCGGGATATTTAGTTCCGCTAAAATGTGGTTTGCTTTTGCTCCGACGGCGAAAATTTGGACCTTTGGGAACAGGCGGTGAAAGAGCAACAATTGCCAATCAAAGAAGTCGGCGTCGTTGTCGACAGGAGGCGCCACCTGCCCTCCTGCACCTCCAAGGCCAAAGGATGTAGCCGGAAATTCCCTTTTGAAATCCCGCCTGACCTCTCCCCTTTTCTCCCCTCTCCTGAAGAGCGAGGGGAAACGCGCTTTGTCAAGATGCCTATGCCGCTGAGCCCCCAGGGATCCCCCTCTATCACGACATTCTTCCTTGAATGCCGAAGGAGTGCTTGCGCAATTTAACAGACTCCTACATCCGTGTAGTCGTCTTCTTGGGTAATTCTGCCGGCCGACGGACCGTGATACTTCCTGTATCAAGGCCGCATGGTCGGCCTCCTACCGACCATTTCGGAGCCAACAAATCGGTTTATTTTTCAGGACTTGGTTTTTAGTCTTTAGGCTTCTTGGTAAACTTTTATAGCTACTCGAAAAGGCAACAAACCGCCGATCAGGGATGTCGGCGGCGCGGCATCTTTTCGTGGAGGAAAAACTGCCGTCGGTAGGAAAGCAAAAACCTGGTAGGGCACGAACACGATGTTCGCGCCCTGCATGGAGAGCGAAGACTTTGCTAAAAAACGCTTTTCATAACCCCGGCTATGGATGGCCGGGGATAAAGGGGGTCACGGGGATCGCCCCGTGCCGCGGGGTTCAAAGGGGTGTTCGGTAACATCCCTTTGCCCTAGGGGTTGTCGTGTTCCTTGGAACACGCGGGGAGCCGGGTGACGTCCCCTGTCGGCATTCATTAGCCTTACCTTCTTCCAACGTACCTGACACTTAGACTTAAAAAGTCTCTTGCTTTTTTGCTTTTATACCGTCTTAATCTAGTTCACCTACTCCCCACCTGTTTTTCCACCGTCTCCCGAAATTGATTAGCGATGCCCATTGGCCGGATGAGGTCGATGAGAAAAGGCGCGCATACGCGGGATATTTAGTTCCGCTAAAATGTGGTTTGCTTTGGCTCCGACGGCAAAGATTTTGGTCTTTGGGCACAGTGCTTGGAAGTGATGAAAGATTTTCGCTCCGCAGGCAAGTTCTTCCGAGGTGGGGATGTGAGTGCTTAAAGTTTTCTGGGACTCTTTGGGTTATCTATCCTTTAATTATCCAAATGGAACTTTAGCCGTTCTTTGGTCTCATCGGATAATTGATCGATTTCGTCTTTGGTTATGACCTGATATTTGATTAAAAATACTATATGATAGATGATAGTGCTCCGGCGCCAATCATCGAAACATTCGGCAATCATCCGGTCTCCTTTTTCTACAAGGCCGTAGATTTTGAGGTATTGTTCATGGGCATCGGGCTCCCGTTTTTCCAGGCCGCATTCTAACTGGATATCATCCAAGATCCGGTTGCACAGTCGATCAAGCAAGGTCTTTTTCAGGTCCCGTAAATATTTCCAGTCGGATTCTTTAATGTCGTTCATAACAGTCCTCCTTTTTCATTTTCACCCTTTACCCTTTGAAGTTTAAACTTTTTACGACGCATACACCTTCTCATAGCCAATCAATAAACTCCCTCGACGGCTTGTCCGCTTCATTTCCCGGTAATATTAACAATTGCTTCCACATGCACTGCATTTCATGCACATAATACTCCCGCCCATTGCCGTAATCCTCTTTAATCCTTTTACTGACTTCCACATGATAGTCGGTAGTAACGGTTATATAACCCCGATCAAATAATGTATGTAAATCTTCCCGCAACAACAATCCATTCCAAACTTCATGAGGCCCTTTTTCCGCATATGGCTTAATATGGGCCGCATTCAAAACTGGCAAAGTTTTCTCACCGGTTATCGCAGTGATGAAAGAGCAAATTCCAACCAAGGAGAACAGCGTTGTTGTCGACAGGAGGCGCCACCTGCCCTCCTGCACCTCCAAGGCCAAAGGATGTGGCGGCACACCCTTTGGAATCCCACCGCCCGGGGGCACCGTGCCCCCAGGGATTCCCCTCTATCGTTACATTCATCCTTGAATGTCGAAGGAATGCTGCGCAATTTAACTGACTCCTACTTCCATGTAGTCGTCTTCTTGGGCAATTCTGCAGGCCGACGGCTAGATCCATCCCTGGCTCAAAGCCGCGTGGTCGGCCTCCTGCCAACCATTTCAGAGCTAAAAAAATAAGCCAATTTTTGGGGCCTAAATATTAAGCAAACAAAACTTCTTTAAAGCACCTACATTATGCTGCTTTGAGCGGGCCATATCCGCCGATCAGGGATGTCGGCGGCGCGGCATCTTTTCTTGGACGAAAAACTGCCGTCGGCATACAAAATAACCCAAGAAGACGCTAACACGAGGTTAGCGTCAGTTTAATCTAAAATTCCGACTCCGGCGACCGGATGGCCGGAGCAATAGAAGGAAGACCGAAACCATGGGTGTCAGCGGCTCTGCCGCTCATCCATGAGCGGAGGTGACATTTCTGGCCGCTCAGAAAGTTACCCAGCCGGTGGAATCCGTGGACCACAATTACAGACATCCATTTATATCTTAGGCATCACGAATAAGGCTCAGTTATCGCAGGCATTCCTCGGCGGCCTGTCCGCCTCATTTCCCGGTAATATCTGCAATTGCTTCCTCATGCACTGCATTTCATGCGACATAATACTCCCGCCCATTGCCGTAATCGCCTTTGATTCGTTTACTGACTTCTACAGATAGTCAGTAGTAATGGTCCTAAATATTTCTCTCAAAAATCTCTAAATAATTTTTATACCTTCTTCTACAATTATCCAATAAATCATTATAAGTTTTGATTATGACATTTTTTCGACAATCAACGATGTCTCTTGCTTCCTCCGAAATGCTATTCCCTATAAGATAAACCTCAATACTTCGATAACTTTGTCCTTTAAATTTCTTAATTAATAATTGATAAAGCTCCGCCTGATCGAGTTCCTTTTTTGTCAGCTCAAGCGAAGGCCTTTTTATCTCAAGAATAGTAAGCTTATTCTCATAATCCACGCAAGCAAAGTCAGGCCTTTTTTTCGCATATTCACTATAATGCTTTACAATTTCATCTCCTATGAAATTTCTTAAAGACCGGTTGGATGACACTATCCAATAATTTTCATCAATCAGCCACATACTATTTTCTAGAACACGGTGTATGGATTTATCTGTATTAATTTCATAAGTGTTTTCATCATGGATCATTTTTTCAAAAATTTCTATGGTATCCAATCTGGATTTAATAATATTAACGAAGGAGGTTATTTGCAATAAACTCCATTTCTCCATTAAATCAGATAATTCTTGCATGCTTTTAGCATCTTGTTTTGATATTTTTTCAACCAATTCCTTAAATGCTACTTTAATTCGAAAACCCGATTGCATTATTGAATCATTTAAAATTTTGATTAAATCAAAGATATAATTGATATCATCAGTCATTATTTTTAAAGAGATAAGCTTTTGAACAAAGTCGGGATAATTCTCAATGAAATCAATTATCTCATCTGGTATCTCCCCTTGATGTATTCCTGAATCATTAACTTCATGTAGTCCAGAGTTGACCTCTATCTTAATATCACAGGATTCATCATAATCCCATCCAAGTTCCTTTGCCCCCTCTTTTAACATTTTTTGAATTAATACTAAGTGTGTTGGAGACGGAATACTGAACCAATTCATATATTTTTTCAGCCGCATAAGTGTTTTTAATGTATCTTTATTTTGAGCAATATATAAATGAAGCCATCCATGATCGTCATTAGCTCTTAGGGTTTTTATTATATTATTTCGTTGCTTCCACCCTTCTTGTCGTTTGGCCATAACTATCCCTCCAAACAAATATTTAATTATTCAAATAGATGTCTTCTGTTATGATATCACAAATAACATCCATAGATTAGTGAATCACTTTTTACGACACATACACCTTCTCATTATGCCATTCAATAAACTCCCTCGACGGCCTGTCCTCAATATTACCCGGCAATATCAGTAATTGGTTCCCATGTAACGCATAATACTCCCGCCCATTGCCGTAATCTTCTTTAATTCGTCCGCTGACCTCCACATGATAATCAGTAGTAACGGTCAAATAACCTCTATCAAATAAAGTATGCAAATCTTCCCGCAACAGCAACCCATTACGCACTTCATGAGGTCCTTCTTCGGCATAGGGTTTAATATGAGCCGCATTCAAAACCGGCAGAGTTTTTTCCCCAGTTATCGCACATCTTCTTTGATAAGCTTCGGTTACCATAACCCGGAAAGCGCCTTGACCAAGTCGAGGATGAATCAAATAACCCTCGCCGTAACGATTGGCTTCTTCAGCTATTTGGCTCACTTTATCTTTTGAAATTATCGACTGTTGACTTAATCGTTCTTGTACTTGATCCCATAATGAATGACCTATTAAAGTTTCCGTATTATAAGTTTTCCCTTGTACGATATTGGGACTCCAATCTACCGGGACCGGAATCCATTCTGATTCTTCAAAGAAAAAAGGGCTCGCTAAAATGATACAACCAATAACCGGATCAATTTCGGTTTTACCGTTTTTGGAGCGATACTTTATAATTTTGGCTTTGAAAGTTGGAAAATCGGGAGTGCCATTTTTTTCGCCAAAGGAATCCCAAGCAAGAGTGGTTGGTAAAAAAGAATGACGGACAAAGAAGCCACCGCCCACGATATAGTTCTGAGGACTATGCAATTTAAAAAGAAATGGCGCACCGGGTTCAATGGCAGAGAAAGCTTGGCTCCCGCCGGGTTGCCAGAAATTGATTTCGTCGGGGCGTAGGCGGGAGAGGTAGGAAAACCATTGGTTGTCAGTGACACCGATATAGTATTTCATATTTACCCTTAACTCATTCCTTGAAAGGATCCATGTTATCTTTTATAACCTATTACTGATAGTTACAATTTTGTACTAAATGATTGTTTGACAAATTCAGCTCTCCCCTTGGTTACATAAACTTGATTTGTAAGTACATACTTATATTTATCATTAGTTATAATTGTCAGTTCTATCTCATTTTTGCCTTCTGTTAATTGCCCAAATAAATTGACGACTTTTCGATATTCACGATAACTTTTACTAATATCAACCTTTTTACCTCCAATAGAATATTGAGTTTTATCAAGGCTGATTGGTGGTTCAAAAACTATACTATCAAAACCTTTTTTTAATGGAAGAGAATGCTTTGAAAATTTAGAATTAGCAACCTGAATTTTAACATCAACGGGGTTCTTATTGATTACTATTATCTCCATTGGCATTGGATTTTCATTATGAAAGTTAACAGTAAGCTTTTTTTCCAGACCGCTCCCTAATAACGAAAGACCAAAACCTAAACAGATAAAGAAACAAACGAAAGAATATATACCTCCCGCAAAAATCTTTTCAGCTAAATTTGGACGGTGTCCTTTAAACAGTTCCTTGACTATAGTATTGATGGTCTGCCATTTTAGCAAATAGCAAAATATCATCAAAAAAACAATAATAGCAATTCGGATATACCAAATAACCGGTAGTGAAAAAAGAATCGGACTTAATATACAAACCCAAAAAAACGGTAAGACAACAGAAATCTGCAAAAAATCAAGCCAAAATTTATAACATCTATCAGCAATTTCATTTTTAATTCTTTGCTCATTCGGTTCTTCTTTATAAAAAGTCAGATATTCACTATAACAATAGCAGAGTCCACTTATAATAATCGCTAAAACACTCGTTAACAGCATTGAAGCAAAAATATGTTCGCTGCCAATTGTTAGCTGATTATTTTTAGTAAGATAATCCGAATTAAATATCTTTTTCATCATACCATATACCGCTCCAAATAACCCAGTTAACCCTGTGGTTGCTATTAGTACTAGTGATACCCTCTTATGTCGCTCATCAAATGTTGTGGTATTATATTTGAAATTCCTGCGATGATAATTCATATAAGATTACCTCGGTTCAAGGAAAAGTAAGTTCCTTTACTCCTCATTATTATTAACAACCCAAATCCTTTTCAAAGGTATTTCAAGTTTTATTTCATCATCTAATTTCTCATAATTTTCCAGAAATTCATCAACGATTTCCTTATGAGTCCAAAACCGCACTTTAAAAAAATGGTTCGCAGTTTCATTGATCACACTGCTTTTAAAACCGCTCCAGGATACCAATAATCCATAATCGGCTTTAAAATTGCTCATCGTACCGATAAGTTGATCCAATGTTGGTCGATCCACCGGTTCATCTGTGGATTTAACTTGGACGCATAATTTAGGACTATTAAAACCCAAAAAACCTTGCGCTGCTAAAATATCGACACATTTATCCGGCCCTTCCTGGCTCAGATGAGTTGCAAATCCCTTAGCTCGCAAAATAGAGTCAACCACCTTTGCCATACCGTGACCTTTATATTTCCTGATTAATAAATCTTTGATATTATCAAATGCATCTGCTTCACTATCTCTTGGTACTTCATCCGTTTCTTCCTGCGTATTCTTGGAAACAGATATTTTCGAAGTATTCATTTTTGTAATGATATTCTTGATTCGCTCTTCTTGCTTAATACGGCATATCGTCATAAAGGCCCCTAATGAATAAAGAATATCCTGTTCAAAAAGACTTTTGGGGACACCTTTTTTAAACCAATTCACTTCCCGATAATGAAAAAATGGATCAATAGCATCTTTATCAAAGACATAATCTCCAGTTATTTGGGCAATATGAATGACAGGCTTAACTTTACTCGGAAGCATTACCCAATCGCCCTTTTTCATCTCATGAGCAAAAGGCCAAACCTGGCTAACCCAATTTGTTGCAGTTTTTGGTTTAGTGCCTTCCGGTTGCGACATAAAATAATCATGAAGTTCATTACGATTTGCAAAAGATTCAAGACTGACCGTAACATCTTCCCAAGTACAATATATTTTACTGTCTTCAAAAAATTTGTTCTCATATTCACCGTGTTTACCAGCTCTACAAAGCCAGATTGCCATAGTAGTACCTCATAACATTCAAACTAAGTTCTATGCTTGACAACCCATAATATTATTAAATACACATTAAAGAAAAAATTAGTATTAAGTATTTTTATATTAATTCATTACTCCAAATATTAGCCATTACCTCAGCTTGTTCAAGTACCAATTCAATAGCCTCTTCAGTTTTATCCGGTGGATACTTATATTTCCTTAAAGTTATACGTACTAAATTACGAAGTTTTGCACGAACACTTTCACGGACCTGCCAATCGACTGTTGTGCTTTTCCGTAATTTATCAGCAATTTCTTGGGCAATCTTTTTCAAGACTTCATCGCCAAGCTCTCGTACAGCGCTTTCATTATTAGCCAATGCATCATAAAAAGCAATTTCATCAAGGTTAAGTCCTAAACTTTCCCCCCGTTTTGTAGCTTCTCTAAATTCTTTGGCAAGGGCTATTAATTCCTCAATAACTTGAGCACTTTCTATTGATCGATTGCGATATCTTTTTAATGTCTCAAAGAGTCTATCACTAAATTTCTTCTCTTGAACAACATTGTTCTTTGTTTTTGATTTTATTTCGTCATTTAAAAGTTTTTGTAATAATTCAACTGCCAAATTCCGTTGTGGTAAATTGACCACTTCCGCTAAAAATTCATCTGATAATATAGAAATATCGGGTCGTTCTAAACCCGCTAATGCGAATATATTATCTATTCCTTCTGCGACTATAGCATTATCTAATATTTGTTTGAGGGCATTCCCTTTTTGTTCTTCTGTCATCTTTTGCTCCGAACCGGAAGCTTTAGAAATGACGGCCTTAATTGCTTGAAAAAAAGCTACCTCCTCACGGTATTCTAATGCCTTATCAAGTGTACTACAAAGAGAATATGCTTTTGTTAAAACCAACACAGAATCAAAATATCTCCTCTTGCCATCTTCTAATCCCAATATATGATTTGCAGCAGGGATCAAGAGAGGTAATGGTTGGGTATGAAATTTTGAATAATTAAACCCATCAAATAGCCCCCGTATCACATCTATCGATTCTTTAAATTTCATAAAAGCGTCATCTGTGTTAATGGTTGGTTGACCTTTTCCTTTTGATTGGGTATAATCTTGTAAAGCTTTGCGCAACTCATTTGCGATGCCAATATAGTCAACAACCAGACCACCTTCTTTACCTCTAAAAACTCGATTCACGCGGGCAATGGCTTGCATGAGATTATGCCCCTTCATCGGCTTATCGACATACATCGTATGGCAGCATGGTGCATCAAAACCAGTTAGCCACATATCCCGGAGAATAACCATTTTAAGTGGATCATTTGGATTTTTAAACCGCTTTTCTAATAGTTTCTTCTCACGTTTTGTATAGATATGGGGTCTTAAGAGCTCCTTATCCGAGGCGGAACCGGTCATGATAATTTTAATAGCCCCTTGCATAACGTCATCACTATGCCATTCAGGACGGAGTGCAGTGATTGCCTGATACAGATGAGCACAAATGTCACGACTCATACAAACGATCATGGCTTTCCCATCGACTGAAGCAATACGAGTTTCGAAATGAACCACAATGTCTTTAGCTACTTGGGTGAGCCTTGGTTCTGCTCCTACCAATTTTTCTAAAGCCGCCCATTTACTTTTGGTTCGTTCACGGGAAAAACTATCCTCATCATCTTCAATAATTTCTTCTACTTCATCATCAATGACTGGAATCTCAGCTTCCTTAAGATTCAGTTTTGCCAAACGACTCTCGTAATAAATAGGGACGGTTGCCTTATCGTCAACTGCATCTTGAATATCATAGATACTAACATATTCACCAAAGACAGCCCGGGTATCTTTATCGTCAAAAGAAATAGGGGTCCCTGTAAAGCCAACGAAAGTAGCATTCTTTAATGCATCACGCATGTTCTTGGAATAACCGTAAGTATATTCCCCGGTTTTTCGATTAAGGATTGCCTTGTCCCCATATTGACTACGATGTGCTTCATCAGCAATTACCACAATGTTATGGCGTTCTGATAGAACGGGGAATCTAGACTCCCCATCCTTAAGCCGGAATTTTTGGATTGTGGTAAAGAAGATTCCTCCAGCGGGGCGTCCAGCAATTTTTTCCCGAAGATCATCCAAATCCTCTATTTGTTCAGGTGTTTGCTTTAAAAGCATTTGGGCGCTACAAAAGGTTTCATAAAGTTGCCCGTCAAGGTCGTTACGATCTGTTACCACAACAAGTGTAGGGTTTTGCATCTCTGGTTGCTGAAGAAGTTTACCTGCAAAACAGGCCATTGATATACTTTTACCCGACCCTTGAGTATGCCACACCACTCCACCTTTTTTACAACCTGGTATTACTTTATCGGCATAACTTTCTCGAGTTTCGGCAACTGTATTGGGCATATATTGGGAGGCAATCACTGTCGCTTTTACAGCTTGCCTCACTGCATGAAATTGGTGATAACCAGCCATCTTTTTGATAATCGAATCACTTGAATCTTCAAACAGAATAAAGTAGCGTATATAATCAAGCAATAATTCCTTATTAAAAAAGCCTTTAATTAGCGTCTCTAGTTCAAATTCAAGCAAAGGGCGATCATGTTCATTCATCATAGTACGCCAACGCATAAAACGTTCTTCATCAGCAGTCATTGAACCGATACGAGCATTAGCACCATCGGAAATAATCAAGGCCTCATTATATAAAAATAGATCCGAAAGCTCTTTTTTATAAGTTTGCAACTGATAGAAAGCTTTCCAAATATCAGCATTTTCATCAGCAGGATTTTTTAATTCAATAACGGCTATTGGCAAACCATTAATAAAAATAACTAAATCGGGACGGAATGACTGTTTCATACCTTTAATAGTAAATTGATTTACGACTAAAAATTCATTGTTATCTGGGTTTGCAAAATCAAAGAGTTTAACATTATCCCCATGTTTTTCTCCGTCAATTTCAACTTCAACCGAAACACCATCAATTAATTGCTCATGAAAATGACGATTGTTGGCCATCAGGGATAAATGTTCTGGTTTTTCCAAACGGCTAACTACTTCTTCTAAGACATTAGGGGGCATATCCGGATTGATTTGTTGTAGTGATTCAAAGAGTCGAGAGGTCAGGATTACCTGTGTATAATCGCACCGTTCTGGGTTCTCCCCATCAGGGGCAAGATCGGGGCCGTATTTATATAAATATTTTTGCTCAATAAACCACTCAAGGGCTAGTTTTTCTAATTGGTCCTCAGTCATTAATTACTCAGCCCCTTCTGCTAATTTTGTTAATAATGCTTCTATGCATTCATCGTGATCTTCATCATCGGAATACCAGATAGGGAAAATGTTACTTTCGGATAATTGATCTCTTCGAGTAAGTTTGTCATCAGTGTCTTTTATACTGATAAAAGCATAGTGCCTTGGAACATTATCAATACCTTTCCTCTGCATAATACTTGCCATTGCTTTGAGAGTTCTATCGACTTTCAAACTACATCCTAAGAAGAGTAATGTTTTATTACAACAGGCCTCAATTACCTGTTCAAGGGTATTCTCATCCTTGTAGTGCCGATCATATTCTTGCTTTGTGAGAACTCGATCCCGGTTAGAGTCTGACTTCCCGTGTAATTTAATAAGAACATGTTTACCTTCCCCTAATTTACGTGGTAGATCCAGCGCTTGAGCGCCAAGTAAACCCTCACTAAAAGGTTTTTCCGCATTCTCATAGCAACGATAAAGTACATTATCAAAATTGGTTGTTATTACTGACTGTGAAAATAAAAAGGGTAAGCGTTGTACCGGTCCAACTAGTTTATGATTACATCCGAAGTTATTTTCCAATGCTTCTAAAAATGCACCATTTGGCATATTATCATGAATTCTTTGGGCCGCCTCTTCATATTGTCCGGAAGAAATGAGTATATCCAATTCTTTTTTTTCAAGTCGGGTTTCCTGAAGCAATTTATATAGAAAGTTCGTCCAACCAGGATATCCACTCGATATAGAAAGTCCAGCTCCCACAAAAGGTATAACTGCGCCTCTCCGATAAGTTTCTTGTAGTAACCTGAAGCGATCAATCTGGCCACTTTGTTCTAAGATTTCATTCGCCTTATTTAGCATTGCATCTTGTCTGTCCTCAAGCCACTGTACAAAAGCTTCTTTGTAACCTTCCTCATCTAGAGTTTGTAAAATATTATCTCTATCAAAATAATAACCGGCAATATCCACAATACCTTCGCTATTTAACCATTCATGAAATAATTCTCTAAGATATTCCATATTACTCATTATTCCCCCACCTCTTCTTCGGCTTCGGATAAGTTAATTTCACCAGAAAAGAGTTTAGGGAGAAGAGTGTCGCGAATATTAGTTAAAGTAATGATTTCTCTCCTTAGTATTGATTCATACTCATAGAAATAGCCGACATAATATGAAAAGGCATTCAGTATTTCGTCAGTAGGATAAGGAATCATTATTCGTTTCATATCTTGCACTGTAATATGTCCTAATCCAGTCGTTTGTTTCAGTTTTGCAGTTTCTACAAGAATTGGCTTCATTTGTTTGAGTAAAAAATACGTGAAATACTCTTGTTTTTTACTAGTAAAGCTTAATTTGAATATATGTTGATTTAGCCAACCTTTCCCACCAAACCATTTAAATATCTCAAGTGATGTTTCTGGACTTCCAGACCATGAATATAAAACATCACCATCATCGGTGAGATATTTATCATTTACATTTTTTTTAGTATATTTCGTTGTATTTGATATACCTTGCTTTAGCTCTACAATTTTAATAATCGGCAATCCTGTATTCCCTTTAGAAAAATCAGAATCTTTAAATGCCTCTCCATTCATATATTCAGCTGTATCATAGAGGGCTTGCCAAGTCCACCCCTTCGGAATCATTCCCAATTCCGACTCTTCAAAACTATCAGGAAATAAAGCAGCAGTTTTTTCATCCATCCCTACCAATTGATGGCCTTCGGCTTTGGCCTTAACAGGATCAAAATCGACGAACCAAGATTTAAATAAGGCTTGGGCGATCTGCTCTAGGGTTTCGTTAGTCTTGCGATTGAGGGAAATCTTATTGTCTACTAGCAATAAAAAATTTGCAATCGAATCTTGCATCGTTCGTTCTGGGCAAGGGACGCAAATCGCTTTTACGGAGGTAGATGCTTGTGCAATCGCTGGTACTCCAACTTGGGAAGTATTCTGTAAAAGGCGTTGTTGGCCCATAGGCGAACGAAGAAAGTAGTATACAAAATACGGATTAACTTTATTCTGATCAAGAGTGACCTTTAATTGGCTTTGAGAAACAACATACCTATCATAGTTTGAATTATCTGGGATGATCCCAACTTGTCCTATGGTACCCCGGTGAGTAATTACAATATCTCTTCGAAAAGCATTTGATGCAGAAAGCTCGTTAGCTTTATCTTCAGTTAAAAAATCATAACTTTCTTCATTCAAAAAATCGCCTGTTAGATTTCCTCCCTTTATTACTGGAATACCTGAAACAACAAAATTTTCTGCCTTTATTCTTGAGCCAAAAGGTCCCATCGCAATTGCATTTTTTGTATTCGCTTTAAGATCATCAATTAGGATTTCAGGCCATTTAGATCTCATACCCCAACCCCTCCAGCTGTTTCTTAATCTCAGCTTCCAATTTTGCTCCTTCACCAAACTGTGTCGATAGGGTTTGGGTCAGTCTTTTCATCTTTTCTTCAAAGGGTTCACTATCTTCCTTTACATCAACAGCACCAACATATCTCCCTGGGGTAAGCACAAACCCATTGGCCTTAATCTCTGCAAAGGTTGCTGATTTACAAAAGCCAGCCACATCCTTATATCCATTGCCTGTTTTCCAGTTAAGAACAGTTTGAGAAATGGTTTGAATATCCGCTTCACTGAACACACGTTGTATCCGAGTGGCCATCTGTCCCATGTTGCGGGCATCGATAAAAAGTACTTCCCCGGTTCGTTTACGAAATTTACCGGTAGGCGTGTCGCGCTCTTCTTTATTCTTGGTTAGAAACCAGATGCAGGCCGGAATTTGGGTATTGGTAAAGAGTTGTCCCGGAAGAGCAATCATGCACTCTACCCGATCCTTCTCAATAAGTTTTTGGCGGATTTCTCCTTCGCCACTGGTAGCGCTACTCATCGAACCATTTGCCAATAAAAGACCCATAGAACCATTTTGCGCCAAATGATAGAGCATATGTTGGAGCCAGGCAAAATTAGCGTTTCGCTGTGGTGGTGTGCCATATTCCCAACGCTTATCATTCTCAAGTTTTGCATCCCACCATTCATCCTGATTGAAGGGCGGGTTGGCCATGACATAATCCGCTCGCAAGTCGGGGTGTAGGTCGCGCAAAAAGGTATCCGCTTCTTCATTCCCAAAATTAAAATCAATACCACGGATTGCCATATTCATCGCTGCAAGTTTCCAGGTAATTCGATTGGATTCTTGTCCATAAACTGCAATACTTCCTATACGTCCGCCATATGTTTCAATAAACCTTTCGCTCTGTACAAAAAATCCTCCGCTGCCCATAGCAGGGTCATATACGCGACCATGAAATGGTTGCAGTATTTCAACGATTAACGATACAATCGATTTAGGTGTATAGAATTGACCGCCTTTTTTCCCTTCCGCGCTGGCGAATTCACCCAGAAAATATTCATAAACATGGCCGAGGATATCTTTAGAATTGAGGGATGAATATGTAAAAGGAATCGTACTCACAATTTCGGTGATTAGACTTCCTAACTTGGAATCTTCAATACCTTCGCGGGCATAATCTTTGTACAGGATATTTTTAAGTTTAGGGTTTTCTTTTTCTACAATCGTCATCGCATCATCAAGCAATTTACCAACACCTTTGAACTCAACACCCCACGGCAATTTCTCTCCAATGGGGAGACGGCAGTTTTGTTCTATGTTTTTCCAACGGGCTGGTTCCGGCACCCAAAAGACGTTTTTTTCCGTATAATAATCGCGGTTTTCCAATTCTGCCTTTATAAAGTCTTCATCTGCATCTTCACCTAAATAATAATCAGCTTCAGGATCAGCAAATTCTTTCTTTAATTCTTCCACACGAACATCAAAGGCATCGGAAACATATTTGAGGAATATCAGCCCTAACATAACATGCTTGTAGTTTGCTGCCGAAAGGTGTGGAAGCAGTTTGTTGGCTGATGCCCAAAGTTTACTTTCAAGTTCTTTTAGAAATTCAGTTTCTTCTGCAATCATACTTGTTCTCCTCATTTTATTATTGCAACTTGAGATAAAATCAAAAAAGTGCCTCTTCCTCGCGTAAAAAATATATTTTCTAATAAAAAGGTTTCTTCTCCAATAAATATTTAGAACCTTTTTTACAAAAAATTTTAGAGCTCATTTTTCTATTTTCATTCCAATTTTGCAATCCTTTTTCCCAAATAAAATAGGCTCCCTTCAAAATTGAATGGGTCCTTCATTTATCCTTTCCTTTCGTTAACCTCTCCCCCCACATCCTCAAATGCTCTCGCCAATTGCCCCATCACCCAATGTCGATCTCTTTCTCCCGCATGCCACATCTTCAATATATATCGCAAATAAGCCGCCAATTCCTCATCAATATCATTTTTAACGATATCTCCCGCCGTTAGCAAAGCATTAAATTTAGCAAATCCCGGATCTTCCAGCACATTCGCCAACCCTTTACACATTTCCTGATCCCCAAATAACTTAATACCACTGCCGATATATTCCTTCGCTCCGAAAAACATCTCGCCTTCTCCGGTTAATATCCAATCGGGGTTAGCTGCAAAATGAATTGTCAAAGCTCGTAAAAATCCATCAGAAGGTTTTGTTTTATTTCTTATAATACGTGAAATACTAGCTTGACTCATATTTATTTTCAATCCAAAATCTTTACGTTCTAATCTGACAGTTTCTATAAATTTTTCAACACGTTCTCCAATTGAAACATTTTGCATTTTGTAATTGTTACTCCTTGACATTTTTACAATTTGTAATTATAATAAAATTGCAATTGCAAACAATTCACTCAATTTAAAACAAAAACACACAACAAAAACCACCGGCCCAAATTTGCTTGCGCACTCGCGCACTTTTGCTGCCTTGGTCTTGTAATTGCCTAATACTAAGTTACATTCAAAAGTATATTATTTATGATGCAACCTAGTATTTAAACCAAATTGCATTCAAAGTCTATTCATTGATAGGATGCAACTTAACGATTCAATGAGCTTAGCTCATTACACCGATTTGTATGATCCATAAGTATCGGTTTGAATGGAAATTGGTTAAAATCTCAATTATTTCCATTATAACATTAAAAAAAGAAAAATAGAAAAGGGAAAAGGGAAAAAATAGTCGGAACCCTTAAAAATCCTGCGCATCTAAAAAATTGAATGGAAAGATTATTACAAAATAGATTTCAAATCTCCAAATAAATTGAGGCTTTTGAGCCTATTTCCAGAGCCTTGTTTTACACCCCATGATTTTTAAAACCCAAAGCAATCGTTCCATCCGTCTTACCACTCACGATTTACCAGCAACGAATAACCCATAAATAAATAATTACCAACAACTAACGATAGCCAATACCAATAATCAAAAACGAATAACAAACAACAAATAACTAAAAACTAGGTACTACTAACTAATACCAAACAACCAGGAACCAATAACTCATAACGAAAAAGGTGCCCATGTCAAAATCCCACGCCGAAACAATCGAATCAATCGAATCCCTGGAACGGAAAATCGCCGCCGGACGGAAAAGACTCTATGAAATCTACACCGTCCATGGCTGCACCGACTCCGCCGTCCTCGCCTACAGTATCAAGCTGGATAAGCTGATCAATCAGTATCAGGCCAAGATTAGCAAGATGAACGGGTAGGGTTGACTTGAATTCTCAGGATTCAAAGATTGGTAAGATTTGAGTAAGTTAAGACAATACAAATATGCCGCTGGGGCCGATAGGAGGCGCCACCCGCCCTCCTACACCTCCAAGGCCAAAGGGTGTAACGGCGCACCCTTTGGAATCCCGCCGCCCGGGGGCACCGTGCCCCCAGGGATTCCCCTCTATCGCGACATTCATCCTTGAATGTCGAAGGAAGCTTACGCAATTTCACTGACTCCTACATCCGTGTAGTCGTCTTCTTGGGCTGTTCTGTTGGCCGACGGCTAGATCCATCCCTGGATCAAAGCCGCGTGGTCAACCTCCTATCGACCATTTCGGAGCTCACAAATCTGTCTTCTTTTGGGCCTTAATATTAAGCTCACGGAACTTCTTGAAAGGACTATAACCACCGACAAGGAGGTCGGCGGACGCGGCATCTTTTCGTGGATGAAAAACTGCCGTCGGCAGGAAAGCAAAAACCTGGTAGGGCAAGAACACGATGTTCGCGTCCCTGCATGGAGAGCAAAGTTCTCACTAAAAAATGTTTTTCATAACCCCGGCTATGGATGGCCGGGAATAAAGGGGGTCACGGGGATCTCCCCGTGCGGCGGGATTTAAAAGGGTGTTCCGTAACACCCTTTTACCCTAGGGGTTGCAAGGGGAGTGGGTGACGTCCCCTGTCGGCATTCTAAATCACTAATACTGCTCATTTTCCCCAGTGTTCTCCATCATCGCTATATTCTTCCTTGAGTGTATAATAGACTTCCTGAGTGCCGATATATAGGCTCCCTTGAAAAAGCAACAACCGCCGACATGGAGGTCGGCGGCGCGGCATCTTTTATCGGAGGAAAAACTGCCGTTGGCAGGAGAGCAAAAACCTAGTAGGGCACGAACACGATGTTCGTGTCCCTGCATGGAGAGCGAAGTCCTCACTAAAAATGCTTTTCACAACCCCGGCTATGGATGGCCGGGGATAAAGGGGGTTCCCGGGGGACTTGCCCCCGGGCCGTGGGATTCCAAAGGGTATGCGGCCATACCCTTTGGCCCTAGGGGTGTCGTGTTCCAAAGAACACGCGGGGAGATGGGTGACGTCCCCTTGTCGACATCGGAGTCATGGCCCCAAAAACGCCTAGCATCATTAGCCGACATAAGAAACCTTATACCGGCAATCAAAATAACCCAACCAATTGGCTTATGGCTCCTACTCTCACCTAATCTTTCTCCTCAATCTCCTTCACAGCCGTCTCAAACCCGTCATCTTTCTCATTCTCAGCTTCCGCTTCCTCACACAAACGGTTTAGTCGAAATTTTTCATATTCATCTTCCGCCAGAGCTTGGGCGATCTCCATGGAAACCTTACCGGGGTTGTCCAAAACTTCACGGCCGTTAAAACGGAGAAAAGCATCCAGTTTCTCCCGCCAATCCTTCATATAAAGCGGCAGATTTTGCTCTGCCTGGCTCTCTGCGTAATCAAGATACATCGTTACAAAACGGTTCAATTGGCGAATCTCGGTTTCATTCAAATAATTTTTGGCAATCGTTACATCCGCCTTACGAACTTTGGCACCTTTCCAAGTGGTAAGGCCCATATTGGGTTTCGTAGCATCGACCCGTTCTGCTATCAACTGGGCGGCGGTTTTACCGGTAATGGCCCAGTGCAATTTATTTTGAACAATTTGAAAAAACTCCTTGGTTTGAGGTGCATTCGGATCATAATCGATAGAAAGCACGTAGATATCCCGGATCTTTTGATAAAACCTTTTTTCACTGGCCCGGATGTCGCGAATCCGTTCTAGTAATTCGTCAAAATAATCCGCGCCCAAATTACGTCCTTCTTTTAGACGCTGATCATCCATAGTGAAACCCTTAACTAAATACTCCCGAAGTAAAGCTGTTGCCCAACGTCGAAACTGAGTCCCACGGTGTGACCTAACCCGGTAACCGACGGCAATGATAACTTCTAAATTGTAATATTTAATATTACGCTGAATCTCCCGTGCGCCTTCTTGACGAACTTGTAAGTATTCCTTACAAGTTGCCTCCGGCTCAAGTTCGCCTTCTTCATAAATATTGCCGATATGCATGGTAATATTTTGGGAAGTCGTCTGATAAAGATCAGCCATCCCGGCTTG
>JAEZKW010000226.1 GCA_023415375.1 Bacillota bacterium | reverse complement strand
AATAATAACTATGACAGCCCCACTGAAAAAGAGATAACTTTTTCGGAACTATCCCGAAATTCAAAAAGCCGATTCAGAATTTCGAACAGTACCTTGTCCATCTATTGCATGTTTTTTTAGGTCGAGTGCTCCTTTTCAAAAAACTCATATGTCCTGCTTGGCAAACATACATTCCGGCATCTTTATTGAATTCAAAGCGAGTGCTTGTTTGACGTTTGTTACCGCGGGTAACTGTTTTACTTAACCCGTGCTCTAAAGCAATTTCTACAGTTTTCCCGATTAACATATCTAGCAAGTTAACATCTTTAAGACGAAGCTTTCTAAACTTAGTCAACGTACTTGGCTCAATCACTTCTTCTTCCGGAGCCATATCTAAAAAGTTCAAAAATGGCTTTTAAAAGCAGACTTTTTCGGTGGGCTCCGCATGTTCGCTCTTTTTAATCGACAATTTTATCACTTAAAAACAATCAACCATTCCGATATGAGATACTGGTTATGAAAACCGGTCATCTTCGGAAATTTCTAATACTCCGGAGAATGGTTTTTATTCTCTCGAGAATATCCCAGACCCTCCGGAGAGTCATTTTTATTCTCCGAAGAATGATTTTCACTCTCTCGAGAATATCCCAGACCCTCCGGAGAGTCATTTTTCCCCTATCTTTTTCACTTTTCACTTTTCAAGTGGACAAGATGGAACATGAAGATCAAAGATTGGTGATGGATGTGGTTAAGGTTATTATGGAGAAAAACCGGTTCCAGGAACAAGGAGAATTCTATAAAGTTTTACCAGGAGATCGTGGGCCTTCCGATTAGCAAACAGTATCCGGCCGGGCCAGGCGTAGAGATTTGTTTTTTGGGCGAAGGCGAAACCAAGGTGGAATTAATATGCAACCAGAATCTGAAATCTCTCGGCCCCGTCGGGCGCGTCTGTTTAGGTTTTGAAGTGAAGTCGCTGGATGAAAAAATCAAATTCATCCAGGAAAAAGGGGTTGGACAATCTCCCGAATCGTGAGAGTTATCAAAAATTGAAACAACTACCTATATTGAACCTCGTGAGTGTGTAGGAAATCACGAATACTACGGATCCCAAGAAAGGCGATCAGTGTAATAACACCCGATAGAACCGATATTGCGGCAAGGAGCGCTTCTTGGGTCAAACCCCAAGACGTTTTGACTGTAAAAGTACATTTGCATTCTTTACAAGATAACATATCGGTTGTTGAAGTCCTTACAAAATAGCTCATTTCTTTTCCACAATACGGACATGACATTACAGAACTCATCATGATCACCCCAATCCTAAAAAAATAAATGAAAATTTATTTTATTATATGTCTACTGTTTGGGGGGGTGATATGAATTTGACCTTTATTCTCCTGAAAAGGACATTTTGTTGACAAAATGATCTATCAGAACAGCGTAGACTTTAATTTATCCCTTCGAAACTCGATGAGTTCCGGAAAGGCCTTCATAAATGCATTAACACACTTGGGATCAAATTGTTTTCCGCTTTCACGCAATATGATTTCCTGTGCCTGGGCGAAATTTCCTGCAAAACGATAATGCCGGTCTGAAGTTATGGCATCAAAAGTATCGGCCACCGCGATAATTCTGGCGAATAGGTCAATGGATTCTACTCCTGACAATCTCCTCGGATAGCCGGTTCCATCGGGTCTTTCATGATGTTGCAAAATCGCCTGTTCACACCAGTTCAACTTAAGGGGAGCAATTATTTTTGCCCCTTCCTGGGGGTGTCTCCGTACAATCGCCCACTCCGACTCGTTTAAGGGTCCTTTTTTTTGTAAAATTTCCTTTGGAATTGAAAGCTTTCCGGTATCATGCAAAGTTCCAGCCAAGCCTAACCGATCTAAGTTTTTGTGACTCATGCCATACCATTTTCCGATAATCCTGGCAAAAATAGCAACCCGTTTTGAATGCCCACTCGTAAAAGTTTCATGGGCTTCGATTGCCTCAATCAACGATTTCACTGTGAGGTTGATTTGCATAAGTGAGCGGGTCATAAATGCCCTCCAAAAGCTAATCATAAAAAACCAAAGAGCTATTAGTTTAGAAAGATAGCCGAAGAGGGACGCCCAATCATTCGGTAAAATACCAAGCCAAAAAAACAGTTCACTGAAAACTAAGAAATTCACGCCATTGATGAATGCCCTTTTCCCTGATTCAATCGTCTTGGCATCATAAATGAATAAATCCTTTTCTAAGGAATATTGGCGTAAATATTCAGCCACTAAAATCATAAGGATAGTCGGTGCAAATGTTGTGGTATCATTGATTAAAGTGAAAATTTGAGTTTTATGCTGAGGCGGCAAAAGTTTATTGAAGTAAAGAAAAGCCGAAATCAGCGTTACTGCAAACGAAAAAACAATGCCCAGATAAATAAAAGGGTTCATTCTTTTGAACTTAGATTTTCCACAAAAAATAACACCACTCATCAGAAGTCCTAGACTGAAAATAAACCGGCCAAAAAGCCAAATCCAGAGGTTACTTTTAAAATCCAACTGGGATAAAGCCGGCTGCTGATAGATGGATGGAGTCGCTGCAAAATGCAGATTGTCGAAAATATTACCAATCAATAAAACCGGCCCCAAATAGAGTGTATAAGTTGCAACTTGATTTCTCCAGAAGAAAAGATTGAGCAATATCTCTATAGAGGTGGTCATTACCAATAATGTAACCAGGGTATGTATCATCATCCAGGCTTCTCTTGAAACAGGAACTATCCTTGTTAAAAAATTACATTGCAACCCTAAAATGATAAGCGAAAAACATGCTGCGAGATAGACCATTGTCACCTTTAAGCTGAATCGATTGCTACTTGGCAAAACCAACTGATTAAAAACCATACTAAATTGCACCTACTTCGATCGTTTAACTATTTTACTTCAAGGGTTCCTATAAAGTACACTTTTGTTAATTTATAACATTTCCTTAATCTTCTCAATGGACGGTTGGTAAAAAATAACTGAAAATTATGTAAATATCATCAAAAGCAATTAATTCTATCAATG
The DNA here is from genome assembly GCA_023415375.1 of Bacillota bacterium. GTDB lineage: Bacteria > Bacillota > UBA4882 > UBA8346 > UBA8346 > UBA8346. The sequence continues at coordinate 5,742 of JAEZKW010000226.1, read as the reverse complement.
ATAAAGGATAATATCCCTCAGCTAACTGCTCAATTGGTTTTTTGAAATAAAAAAAGAGCCTCTCTATGCAGAAACTCTTGTCAATCCCAAAATAATGTATAATCAATGTTCCCACGGATTAAATTATTATATTTTTGGCTCTATCGAACATTAAGTTCACTGATACCATTAAAGACAATCAACAAATATTAACAAATAGCCCACTTTATTATGAAAAGAAATAACAAAGAAAAGGAAGTTTTTAAAGGATCACCCAGTAGTCAGCCTTGGGCGTAGATATCATTTTCGAGCTTCTTTTGACTTGCTGCAGCTTGTTATATTAATGAGTGATCATCATAACGACGTCATTGATGTTAACTATATGTTCCTTTATTTTCTATAAATACTGATGGATGTTACATAAAATTTACATTAATTAAACACGGTTGTTGCACTTTTTTTATAAAATGCCTATATAATAAAGACAGTGAAATATTTTTTTCATTACTCCCTCCCTTTTTTTTACAGGGCCGATTTCAAAATCGGCCCTGCTTTGTTTGCAATATTTGATTTGCTACTCAATTACCAACTTTGGTAAGGTTTCCTCACCAAATTGGCATTCAAGTATTTCGGGTCATCCGTGACTTCCCTGCCAATCCAGTCCGGTATCGGAAATACGCTATTTTCTGCAGCTAATTCGATTTCAGCAATAATTAAACCCGCATTTAGGCCCTGAAATTCATCGACTTCCCAGGCACGCCCCATATAATCCACCTCATAGCGTATTTTTTCAATGATGCCCGAACATAATTCGAGTAATTCCTGAGCATCCATAAAGGGAATCGAATATTCGTATTCCGGTCTCGTCATCCCTAGCGTTCTCCCCTTAATTGTAATAAACCCCCGGCCATTAAATATCCTGATCCTGACAACCCGATTGATTTCATTACATAGGTATCCTTGTTTTATGGTGTTTCGTTTTTTGGATTGCCGGTAATCATCCCGGATAACCAGAAATTTTCTCTCAATTTCTTTTCCCATAAAGCCTCCCAGTTTTTTATTTACTATTTCGGTACAATAAAATATTTAAATAATACCGTTAGAGACCCATTCTTTTAATGAATCCCATGGATCAAAAAGGATACCCTGTATTTGAGGTATCCTTTTATTCATTACTATGAACTCTCATCCTCGAATTCTTCATCATCTTCACTACTACCCTGAAATTCACCTAAACAATTCGGACACAATTTCAATTCTGCATCGGCATCAGCTGCACCGCAGATTTCACAAAAGATATTACCCTCAAGCTCTTCCATGGTATCCCTCCGTTCCGGCTTTTTATTTGAGGGATCTATTATTCTCCAGAACCACTTTCTTTAATGTGCCGTTATGGTTATAAAAATTTTTTCGTTACAGGAACAGTCTTTTCAAAGCTAATTCCCATGTTGGAGCAGGAACTTCAATATTATTGAAATAATTGTTAATGCTATTTATTTTTAATAATTCTACCTCTCGGGTAATTTTGAAATTCCCCGATTGGCCAATTTAAACCGCTGTACATAATTCCGGGAAGATTTAATGCCAGCCCACCTACCGCCACCATTATACTCTCCGATCGCCATCGATACATTATAACGATTTTGCCTTAACAATTCCGCAAAGTGGGCCATAGCAACCCGATAATTGCACTGCCATTTGTACAAGTCATCTACATGATATCCAAAGCCTTTATAGTAAATATTCCAGGTACTGGGCATTAATTGAGCAGGTCCTTGTTCACCGTGACTACCTACTTTATGTAAGTCGAAACCATTTTCAATCTGACAAATTGTTAAGCAATAATAAGGGTTTATTTTAAATTCTCTGGCATATTCCACTGTTAAGTAGGCAAAGTCCTGCATTTCTTTGGTAATCAGTCCCTGATTGGTTGAATTAAGATAGCCAATCACATAACCATAAATTGCTTCAGCCTTGATAGAGTCTATATTCTGGTAGTTTTTCCGTTCAACATAATCATTCACTTCTTTTAATTCACCAATAGTTTGGTGGATATTCCAATAATTAAAGATATTGAATGCGGTAAATATCAGTACAACGGCGATAAAAATCCATAGCCCTTTATTTTGCAAACATTTCGCCTCACTTTGTTATAGCATCATTTTAAGGCATCATACTCTCATTTTAATTTTCGGTCAATAAAGTTAATCCCATCATAGGACCAAGGTCCGGGTATTACCGGTTTATTAATAAAGTTGCGTCCGATATCAGTAGAAATTATCAGGCATTTTAAAATATAAAAATCTTTTGGGTAAAGAATTAATGGTAATTAAATATAAGGCCCTTCATCGAGCATTTTTATAAACTTTAGTGTGAATTAGCTATTGAGAAAGCGAACAACTATAGCTTTCTGCTATATAAATTTCTACAAGTACCGAAGCGTGACTACTAAACATATAATAATCACCTTAAAACAAAACCCACTATCAAATGATTAGTGGGTTTTGTTTAGTTCAGGTTTTATCTTTGATGGTAGAAATTTATTTCATTATAAAACCCCATTGTTTGATGTATTATCCTCACATAAGATATACTTTACATTTTTTTGGACTAGTAGATTCGGACAACAAACCCGAAATTTTTCGGGGATAAACCTAATATTAGTTCATCGAATTAATAGAGATGGTAATGTATTATGTAGTATATACAAAATCATCTCTTTTTTTATTATTATTATAACTCGAAAAACTCGGTCCGGAATCAAATTATAAATGGAGGTTTGCTTTTAATGCGTTATAAGGTAGTTAATATTTCACAAAAATTGCATAATGAAGATTTTGTACAGTTAGATGAACTCTTCCCTGATGATTTCATGGAAGTAAATACCGATTTCAAATCTATTGATCAAATGCTAGTAGAAAGTACCTTTAATATTAAGACTCAAGAAGATTTTGAAAAAATCCAGCTGGAAAAATGGGACAAGTTTGTTAAGTGTCAAACCAAATTTCCTTCTTGGAAAAATATGCAAGATGTTGCTATGTTAGAGTGGCTTACTAGCTATGATAGAGTGAGAGGAATTCAATAGTATTACCACATGAGAAGGAATTAACATGCCCGCCATAGTGCCGGTACCCTACTCTATAAATTATTTAAGGATATTAAGCTAGTCCAAATTTATTTAGGTCATGCCACCATTTCTATGGCAGCGGATACTTACGTTCATGAAGATTTAGGCATGCTAAAAGAAGCCGCTTCGGCAATGGATGCCGCTTTAACCGAACAAAAGAAGGCAAGAAAAAAACCTCGTTCAAAATAAAAACGAGGTTTTCCTTTAGTATCAACTGTTTACAAGTTTTCTTTGCATAATTCTTTGAATCTTCCATTTACTACCAATTTATGTTAATAAATAATTGTTTTAACTGGTGCGCCAGGAGGGGCTCGAACCCCCGACCTACAGATTCGAAGTCTGCCACTCTATCCAACTGAGCTACTGGCGCATTTTTACTTTTTTCGATACCACTTTGCGTTTTGTTGCCTGGTTTCACGGACAAAACCGTTTAGGCGACTCTGGCGTTTTCTTCATCCACCCCCCGTTTATGTTGGTTCAACAATAAACAGGTCCAGCGCATGAGTTGTTTTGCCTTGATATTATAGCACAGCCAATCTATTTTTGCAATGAACCCTTTGCGTAAGAATTATCTATTCTTGATAGTGGATTCCTCCTGGTAAAACCAAAAAATTCACCAATTACACACAAATTAGCCACATACAAAACAAAGAAGGGAACTATAATAATATTAATAAATCCTCCTTATTTTGGGCCCAGTTCATCTGGGTTTTTCCTTTGTGTGGGATTCAATCTAAAGAGTAATAGCAGATTCAGGCAAAATACGAAATACCGTAAGCAGCAACAGTTACGGATTGAATACCAGCATTTGTGCAATGGTTGCCGTTTTTCAAATTTTTCTGTTCTTTCACAGCGGCAGTAAGCTGTTGAATTTTGTCATCCACCAAGTCTTTTTCGGCTGCAAGCTGTTGGGTAACATCCCGCTTAAAATCCCCATCCATTTTACTCTTATTGATAGCCTTAACTTCTTTGCTCAATAAATCCTTAAAACTTTTCAGTGTTTTGATATCCTTTTGATACTCTCCAATTTGAGCTTTGGGCGATTTGGTTACAGGCGCCGCAAAGGTTGCGGTAGCAACTGATGTAACATACATGTTCCAGCCTCCTTTATTGATTTATTTCTTCAGTAGATCATCGGAAATACTGAGGAAAATATTAAGCTTTTTCTTCCAAAAAGAATTCCTAATCCACCTTTAAACCCTTTTAAATACCCATAATGTTTAGGCCACAGTCAACATGCAGCACTTCTCCAGTGACACCTTTTGAAAGCTCACTTAATAAAAACACTGCCGAACCACCAATGTCTTCCAAAGTAATTCCTCTCCGTAAAGGGGCTTTTTGGTAGGCTGTTTCAAGTATACTGTTAAAATCTTTAACACCTTTTGCCGAAATTGTCTTAATCGGACCGGCCGATATGGCATTAACTCTTATACCGGAGGGCCCTACTTCAGAGGCAAGATATTTTACACCCGTCTCCAGTGCAGCTTTAGCAACTCCCATAATGTTATAGCCCGGAAAAACCTTTTCCGAACCCATATAAGTAAGGGTAATAATACTTCCGCCTTCAGTCATTAAATTCTTGGCCCTACGGGTTACTGCCGCTAGGGAATAAGCGCTTATTTCCATAGCTACAGAAAACCCTTCTCTGGTTGTATTGACATATCCGTTTTGGACGTCTGTGGATTTTGCAAAAGCGATCGAATGGACAATACCATGGATTAAGCCATATTTTTCTTTCAACTTGGCAAAGAAACTGTCAATTTCAACCTCAGAGGTTATGTCACAGTTATAAATCGAATAATCACCCAACGTTGAAACCAACTTTTCAACATCTTCTTTTTCCCTATCCCCAAGATATGTAAATACCAGATTAGCTCCTTCCGTATGGGCGGATTGGGCAATACCCCATGCAATACTCCATCTGTTTCTTAGCCCCATAATCACTATATTTTTGTTTGCAAGTAATGAACCCATTATTTTCTCCTTTTCGTTGTTGATTTCATACAAGTCTCCGTTTTCGCAAATGTTCCAATAGAAACTTGACATATTCCCCGGAAATAAAACTAATTTGGCCCCTGGCGGAGCCAAACATGGACTATCTTGCGGCTTAAAAATTTTTCCAATCGATGTAACTTTCTTTATTACTTTCCCGCAATTTAGTATCAGAAAAGCTATTTCTTGGTAAGGTATTCTTTTATCACTTCGACGACCAACGCATGATCCTCATGATCCGGCAAACCCGAAACAGTAATTATTCCTACCGCACCGACATTTTTGATAATGATTGGGAATGCTCCCCCTGATGGGGCATATTCAACAGAACTAACAAAATATTTTTGCTCAAGTGTTTATCCGTTATGTTTTAATAAAGTGGCAATATGAAAGTCTTATTCTATCCGTGTCCGTTGGAATGCCCTAATAGTCATCCTCGTGAACTGGCCGAAATATTAAATGAAATTGCCGAAAAATATACCCGAAAAATGACTTTTCTTTTTCCCTCGTAATTACTTTTTCGGTAATGTCAATGCAACGGTTGTCCCCTTATTTTCCTCGCTGGTAATATCGAGAGAACCATGATGTTGTTTCATAACCGCAAAACAATAAGTCAGTCCTAATCCAAGATTTCTATCACCCTT
>JAEZKW010000152.1 GCA_023415375.1 Bacillota bacterium | reverse complement strand
GGATGCATCAGCGGAGCCGGCCGGAATCTACCGGAGACGATGCAACAGATTTATGCCGGGAAGCGAAATCCAAAGCCCCCTCAAAGGATTACCTACAAATTAGAAAAACAATTTCCGATTTTTGAGGTGTATGGTTTTGAGCGGCAAGTCAATGATTTAAGTTTTTATTTTGCGAAAACTGCCATTACCGAGGCTTTGACACAAGCGGGCCTAAGCCTTAGTTCTTTGTGTCAGTACAGGGTGGGTGTATTTCTGGGCTCAACTGCAGGTTGTTTTTTTAATAAAGAGGATTACTACCGGAAGTGTCGCGCTGAAAAAAACGGTGATCCGTCCTATATTTCAGAAGTTTTGCTGCATGGCAGTATCGCTCATCAAATCAGTAAAGAATTCAATCTTTCCGGCCCAGCGATGACCTTATCCAATGCCTGCGCCTCCGGAACGGATGCGATTGGCTTCGCTTCGAAAATGATTGAAAAAGGGGAATGTGATATTGCCCTGGCTGGAGGATGCGACGAAATCGTCAGAATGGTGTATCTTGGCTTTATTTCTTTAATGAATACCTCTGAAGAGCCTTGCAAACCATTTTCAAAAAGCAGAAGAGGTCTGAATTTGGGCGAAGGCGCCGGGATTTGTGTTTTAGAAAGCCAAACTTCAGCTGAACGGCGTGGTGCTAAACCGCTCGGTTTTATTGAAGGATATTCTACGGTCGCCGATTCCTATCATGTAACAGCCCCGGAACCATCGGGACGGGGTTTGCGAAAAGCGTTTTTAAACGCTCTGGGCGAGGCCGGAATCAAGCCGGAGGATGTTGCTTTTATCAATACCCATGGTACTGGAACAACTGAAAATGACCGGGTTGAAGGCCGGGTTATTGCCGAAATTTTTGGCAAGGATGCAGCGATAACTGCAACCAAAGCATATACCGGACATGCTTTAGGGGCTGCCGGGGGCCTCGAAGCGGTATTTTCAATGCAATTTTTAATGGACCAAAAAATACCGGGAGTACCCGATTACCATGATTTTGATGAAGATTGCATTATAAGGCCGCATCATGGAAATAAAGAAATATCGGGTGAGTACGCCTGCTCATCTTCATTGGCTTTTGGCGGAGTTAATTCTGTGATTGTAATAAGGAGGCCATCATGAATTTATCTGTAAATGGCTTGGGAATGGTCTCCAGGATTGGAGATCAAGAGGATTTAAAGAAATTATTAGAATGCAGCCTTATCGATCCAAGGAAGTTGTCTACCGATCACAACCTACCGATTGAAATCCCAACAGATTTTAATATTGCCCAACAATTACCCAGGCGAATGAGCCATTTTGCCAAAATTTCTCTTTTATCCGCTTGTAAAGCCATAAAAGATTCCGGTTTAAATTTAACGGGAAAAGCAGTCGGGATTATTCAAGGATCGGTTTATGGCCCCATTATTTCGGGCCTTCAGGCCTTTGATGATTTAATCGATTTTGGTGATAACCAGCTTTCTCCGACCAACTTTTCAGGTTCGGTTTTTAATACTTCCGCCACTTACCTTTCTTTGGCTTTCGGAATTCAGGGGCCTACTTTATCACACACTTGCGGAATGGATACTTTATACAATTCATTATTAACGGCCTCGTTTTGGCTTGAAAGCGGAGCGGTGGATTATGTGATGATGGGAATCGGTGATGAATATACCACTTATTTTGATAATGGTTTTCTGAACGTAGATTCACATTCACATACCGGATTGCTGCCAAACTGCGAAGGTTGGACAACTTTTTTGGTTAGTAAAGAGAAAACAGCGAAATATGGTCGGATTGAGTATGGAAACCTGAAAACATTACCCCAAACCCGGGACCAAAAAACTGTTTATTCGGTATGGCATGAACAACGAACTCCTGCTTCATTTTTGGATCATGCCCCCAAGAACCAAGCTTGTTTCCCAGAATTTTTGCGGGGTTCCTATCCCAGTGCCGCAGCATTTGATTTAGCCTTAGCTTTAATTTGTGCTAATGGTAGTAGATTTCCTATGTATGATGATAGTTCGAAGGGCAATTATAAGATTCAAGAAATGGATAACGATGAAAAAGTTAGATGTTACAGTATATCGGAGAATAATGATGTGTTTTATTATGAAACTTTAAGATAAAGTAGTTAAAGTCCTGTAACACCATCCCTGATTGATTATTGATTACTTTAACTCAAAATAATCGATCAAGTCTAAAATTATTCTTTTCCTCAAAAATAATCGATTAACCCCGGAAATAATTTTTTATGAACATAAATAATTTATTCTCTCACTCACCCAATCGATTCACTCGCGAAAATAATTAATTCTGTCGTCCGGAGGATCGATCGAACTCCAAAAATAATTTTTTCTGGCGACCGAGGGATCGATTGAGCCCCAAAAATAATTTTTTCTGACGGCCGAAGGATCGATCCAACCTCGAAAATAAATTTTTCTGGCACCCAATCGATCGATCCGACTCTAAAAAAAATTATTTCTGTAACAGAAGTAATTTTTTCTTCCGATAAAAAATTTATTCCGTCGTAGAAATAATTTTTCCTGCGACAAAAAGTACTGATCTTCCCCCGATTTGCTAGACACTTGGTTAAGAGATAAAATATAACCAAGGAGTTGAAGACATGTCAGGTCGGGTATATAGTAAAGAATTTAAAGAACAAGCAGTGCTTTTAACCGAAACGAG
>JAEZKW010000148.1 GCA_023415375.1 Bacillota bacterium | reverse complement strand
CTGGAAATCATCAGGGGATAAACAGTTTTTCAAGGAAAATCCTCCTTTTATTGTAAACTTATAATTTCATTCCAATTCCCCAGATTCATCTTCCAGAGCGCTTACAATAAATAATGTCAAATCCGTCTTTAAGTCCCGCTCAATCGGTTCAGAAAGCGGATGACCATCTTTGTCAAAAAGAACTTGAATAACAGGCCTCGCCAAGAGTTCCCGGTTAGCCTTGATCACCCTGGCTTTTTCTCCGTTATTCAATAATACTAATGAACCGGCTAAAAATGGAGTAATATTTTGCAAAAATATCCGGCTTACTTCAGGATCAAAAAAAGAGCAATAATAGTCACGGATATATTCTATGACTTCATGAGGCATAAGTTTGGCGCCATTCATTCCCTCATTCATTAAAACTTCATAAACATCCACCAAAGTATAGATTTCAGTCAATTTATTATTCTCAGTGATTTTTTCCCGAGGTATATCTAGATCCGCCCTATTAAGTTCCTGTAAAACCGTATCAGAGGAATTTTTTAATTCCCATAAACGTTCAAAGCTTAACTTACTCGCTAGCTGCATTAAGGAATTGGATTTATCATTTTCTAAGAGATTATTATTGACTATATATTTCCTAGCAACTTGCATTTTCCCGGAATCGACCAGTAATGTTGCAATTCCTAATTCTTTGAGCTGCCCAGACGTATAACCCATTGAAGCCCCAATAATGACTGCTAATGAATTAACCCGCAGACAATGACGGAAAGCATCAGCATCCAATGCTTGGATGGTAACCAGCTTACCAACCACATCAGGATCCGAAAACAGTTCTTCAAAAGTATTTCGTGTTGTCTCAAATACTTGTTTGGAAATTAAATTTGGATCCATCTTAGCCAGATGTCGTTCAACAATTTTTAAAGCACCAGATTTTATAGACTGGCACTGCTCCAAAGTAGCACCAAACGGTTCATGGCTACCTTGATTTGGCTTCGTTGCAATAGATTCTGAAATATGTTCATTGTCGAATTTAATGGGCTGTAATCGATTGGTAATGCCGTCAAACGACCCTACAACCTGCTTAAATAATGAAGTTCTCTGGACTTCTCCGTTTTCAGAAGAAATCTCAAAGTGTTCACGATAGTCAATTGTTCTATTGATATTCCAGGGGGTACCATTCTGTGAAAAATCCTTTACTTGCTGCAAATCAAAGGATTTAAGCCGTTCCTCGGAGGACAACTTAAGAGTATTTCTGCCTTCAGTTGGCAGTTGTTCAATGCGGAAAGTAATTCGTTCAATGTTCGGGGTACCCTGCACCTCTTCAGGAAAACTATCATTCTCATCCTTTTCATAATGTTCCAAGACAGTCCCGGCAGCACTTTCATAATTATCTTGAAATTTCCATAACCTGTCCAATGTCTCCCGACAATGAGCAGGAATCTCCCAATGCGCGCCGGATGAATCTTTCGCATCAAAAAATTTCTTGGCCAGCTCAATTTTCCCGGATTGAATAAAAATAGCTCCAGCGGCAAGTTCGCTTAGTTGATTGATATCATATCCAAGTGAATTTCCAAGGATGATTGACAAAACACTAGTCATAACCGAATTTCGAAAACTTTTTTCATTGGTTGCCTTTACTTCAACTAAGCTTTGCAATACATTATCATCAGACAGTAATTTAGAAATTATTTCATCCATTGTTTGCTTAAGAGAAGCTGGAAATTGTTCCTCACTTAGTTCGGCGTAGAAATCTTTTACCAATTGAATCAGGTCATCTTTAGCCTGTCTATACAATTCCTGATCAATTTCTACGACATCGCCCTGCGCATCAACCACATATGCCGATTTTACTCCCCACTCCTGGAGCCGATTTACGTAGCTTTTCTTTAGACGGGCATCTTTAGCCAGTAATACATTCCCTCTTCGGGTGTAAATATTTTTGGCTAAAACCATGCCGTCGGTAATTTTGTTCAATGTTATCAGTTTCATGTGTCTCTTGTACCAGAATTTTTAGAATCATGGATTTGAAAAATTGTTACTTGATTCGCGAAAATGGTTTTTTTCTCCTGCAAATCCACATAAAATTTAACCTTGTCTATCTGAATGAGGAATATTCCTGCATAATTCACATATCAATTATCAGGTTCGATCGTAATTGAAAAGGAGTGTTTTCATGGCTGAATTTTATCAAAAAGTAAAACAAGAGATAGAAAAAGGAATTTCCAACGTGAGTATCCGTTCTAAAGAAGTATTTGAAAACATCAAAATAAAAAAACAGATCGAAAATCTGGAAGAGCAGATCAACACTTCTCTGGTGGAACTGGGGCAATCCGTTTATACTATGTTTGGCGCGAACCTTTTTAATCAAGAAGAAATTGGTCAAAAGTGTGAACTCATTGCCGGGCTGGAGTGGCAACTAACGGAGAGAAAAGAGGAATTGAGTCAGATTCATTTGCAAGCCGGAACCGCTATAGGAAAGATATATTGCAACAACTGTAAGGCGGAAATTGCCGAAGGCGCCCAATTTTGTGGCCAATGCGGCCAAAAAGCACCGGAGCCTGAGATTACCGAAGAATAAAGACTTAATATACAAAAAAGAGATCCTTTTTTCATCGGATCTCTTTTTTAAATGAGGTTTCTTAAAGCGCTCTAAAATTTACGGGAAAACTTAAACTGGTCGTTCTAAAGTATCGGCATGAGCCAACGCCGGAAAAAGTTTAATCCATAAAATAACGACGATAATGGTACCGATACCTCCTATCACGACTGCCGGGACCGCTCCAAACCAAGCGGCAGTTAAACCAGACTCAAATTCGCCTAATTGGTTCGAGGTGCCAACGAACATCGAGTTAACAGCGCTCACTCTTCCCCGCATATCATCAGGAGTTTCTAATTGGATTAAAGAGCCGCGAATCACAACACTAATCACATCCGCTCCGCCCAAAACAACCATTGTAATCAAGGAGAGGACAAAAGAACGCGAAACCGCGAAGATAATCGTGGTGAGTCCGAAAATCGCCACAGCTGTAAACATAATCCTTCCCATACCATGACGAAGCGGCCTCTGGGCTAAAACGGCAGACATCAATAAAGCACCAATTGCGGGAGCTGTTCGCAACAATCCTAGCCCCCACGGCCCCGTTGATAAAATAGTTTTGGCATAAACCGGCAATAAAGCAGTAGCACCCCCGAGCAACACGGCGAAGAGATCAAGAGAAATCGCGCCTAATATGATCGGTTTGTTCCGAATAAAGGCAATGCCGGCAAATAATGATTTTATACTCATCGGCTCAC
>JAEZKW010000125.1 GCA_023415375.1 Bacillota bacterium | reverse complement strand
TAGTGAAGTGAAATGGAGATATACAAATGGACCAGCTAAAACTTACTGAGGGCCAAGATGAAAATAAAGTAACCGGTTTTATTTTATGCCTAATAGCCATGCTGTTACTAATTGAGCCACTATATGGTTTCATTTTTATTTTTTTTACCGGGAGAGCGTTCGCTTCAATGCCTCTCTTAGGAACAATCTACACAGGTTTCGGCATTGGTTACTTATTGTTTATATTTTTCACCGTTTTTAGTTTTTATAAAATGTCTCGATATGCAATAAAAATAGCCAAGTTTTTCTTGATAGCCCGATTTATTTTTTTAACGCTGTCGATTTTAATCAACTTTAACTATACATTACACGATCCAAATTCATTCGGGCCAAGATTAAATCAATTTTATACCATGCCAGAAATGATAATTAAAACTTTAGTGTTTCCGCAAACATATGTATTTCTATTTAGTTTTTGGTATGTTTTCTTAATTAAATCAAAAACTATTAAAGAAAATTTTGGGGATCATGTTGATGAAAAAAACCTTAATTAAAATTATTTTGATAATACGTAAAGGCCCTAGATTTTCTAGGCCTTCAGCAGTTTAGTAAAGTTAATGCAAGACTATTTATACCATATAGTATGAGGAGCTTTTCTTAAATTTTAATTCGTCCAAGGTTAAATTTCTCAAGTCCGGGTATGACCTCATCGGCTTCCTTCAAAATCCCGGGATCCCCTATACCTACTGCAAACATCCCTGCTGCCTTAATTGCGGCAATCCCGGCTACTGCATCTTCAACCCCGATGCAGTGAGAAGCTTTGATTTTTAAGTTTTCGGCTACAGTTAAAAAGATTTCCGGATCTGGCTTGCCCTTTTTGATCTTGGCTGCATCCGCCATATAGTCGAAAAAGTCTCCAATTTGTAATTTCTCAATGACGGTTCCGGCGTTTTTGCTAACCGAGGCTAGCCCGATTTTAATACCATTTTCTTTCAAGGTTTCTAATAATTTTCTGGCTCCAGGGGCTATTTCCCTGGGAGTCATTGTCTTGATAAGCTCTTTATAGTATTCATTCTTTTTATCGGCCCACTGATGTTTCTCTATATCGGAAAATTTCCTTTGAAACCGTTCTAACACGATCTCCAGGGAGCGCATCCTGTCAACGCCTTTTAGGCGTTCATTAGTCGGCTCGTCAAAATAAATTTCGAGTTCATCGGCAATTTTTTTCCAAGCTAAATAATGATATTTTGCGGTATCGGTAATGACACCATCCAGATCAAAAATGACTGCTTCTACTATCGATTCCACTGATTAGCACCTTTGCGCAAGCGCGTCCTCTCGATTGGATTTTTGTTCCACAATGATGTCGCTCCCGGATTCTGAGAGGTATTCCTGCTCATAGATTGATATTGGCATTGGATCTCCGTACAACTGCTCTATCTCAACCTTATCTTTGGATACATATATCTTCAATTTACGGGAACGAAAAGTTAATTTGAAAGCATATCCTTGCCATTGTTCTGGTGTATATGGCGCCAAATGGAGGCGGTCATTTCGAACGGTAGCTCCGGCAAACCCCTGAACAATCGAGGACCAACTGCCGGCCATACTGGTTAAATGGATGCCATCATCTGTATCATCATTATAATTATCCAAATCAAGACGGGCAGTCCGCAAATACAATTCATAGGCCTTATCGCGATAAACTTTTTCCTGGTATCCGATCCAGCTGGCAACGATGGAATAAATACTGGCCGATAAAGAAGACTCATGCAAAGTCCGGGGCTCGTAAAAATCAAAGTTTCGTTTTTGGCATTCGCGATCAAAGCGTTCAGGTAAAAAGTATATCCCTTGGATGACATCGGCCTGCTTAATAAAGCAGGAACGTAAAATCCGGTCCCATGACCAATGTTTGTTGAGCGGCAGTTCATGCGCAGGGATATCTTTCACTAAAAGCTGCTCTTTATCCATATATAAATCATTTTGCTCAAAAATGCCAAGTTCTGCCACATAAGGGCGGTACATCTTGATGATGATTTCCTGCCATTTTTGTTGTTCGTTCTGGGTTAAACCAAGTTCCGCCAGCACCTGCTCAAAGCGCCCCGAATCAACTCGTTTCATCCCCGCCAAAGCGTCTAAAGTGTATTCCAATGTCCAAGCCGCCATGGTGTTGGTGTACCAGTTATTATTTACATTGTTCTCATATTCATTGGGCCCGGTGACTCCTAAGATCATATACTTGTCTTTTTGGGGTTGATAAGTGACCCGATCGGCCCAGAAACGACTGATTTCAACCAGAACATCGATGCCATACTGATACAAATAACTATGATCCCCGGTATACTGGGTATAATTATAGATTGCATAGGCTATTGCTGCATTGCGGTGAATCTCTTCAAAAGTAATTTCCCACTCATTATGACATTCTTGGCCATTCATGGTCACCATAGGGAAAAGAGCGCCCTTTAAGCCCAGTTTGGCCGCATTCTCTTTGGCCTTATCCAGTTGCAAATACCGATAATATAGAAGATTTCTGGCGACTTCGGCATTGGTATACAAATAAAATGGAAAACAAAAAGCCTCCGTATCCCAATAGGTGCTTCCACCGTATTTCTCTCCGGTAAATCCCTTGGGGCCAATATTGAGCCTAGGATCTTTTCCGGTATAAGTCTGGTTGAGCTGAAAAATATTATAGCGGATGCCTTGTTGGGCCTTGGGATCACCTTCTATGATCACATCGCTCTCCTGCCACTTTTGTTCCATCATCCGGTAATGTTCGTGAAAAAGTTCATAATAACCCTTAAATAGTGCCCGGCTGAGTTTTTCGCGTGTGGTTTCAACCAGTTTGGTTTCAGCATAATCTCTGGAGGTACAAACCGCCACATACTTTTGAATTTCGATTTCATGCCCGTATTGGGCATTCAAATCAAAACGGAAACCCAACTTTCTTTCTGAGGAAAACAACTCTTTGCCTGGAGTTATTTCTGTACTATCTACCAGTACTTTAGCCGCAGTAGCGGCTGCAACCAAAAAGTCGCTTTTCTTGGTTTTCATTACGAGTAACGCCTGTTCAAAATCAACTGTCCGGGTAATTTCTTCCCAAAAATTTTCCCCGTAATTGGCATCCTCATTAACGACATTACCATCTAAATAGGGAATCAGTGAGATGACTCCGTTGTAATTCAAGGGACGAATTTGAATCCGGATGCAAGCCAGTTCATTTTCTGCCATACTTAAAAATCGCGTAAATACGAAAGCAGTTTCTTTACCATCTTCTTCGATCCAGGTAAAAGAACGGGTTAACTTACCTTCCCGCATATCCAGTTCACGTTGAAAATCTTTGATCCGGACCTGTGCCAAATCCAGCCTTTTTCCGTCGATTTCAATATCGACACCAATCCAATTGGTAGAATTAAGAACTTTGGCGAAAGACTCGGGATATCCAATTTTCCACCAACCGACCCGGGTCTTATCTGGATAATAAACCCCGGCCACATAGGTTCCTTTTAAGCTGTCCCCGGAATACCCTTCTTCAAAAAACCCCCTAAGTCCCATATGTTCATTACCCAGACTAAAGATACTTTCCGAAAAGCGATTGGTCTTGGGGTCAAATCCTTCCTCGATGATTTTCCATTCATCGATTTTAAATTTATTAATCATAAAATGCCTCCAGTGAAAAATAATCAAATCCATAAAAACTCCGCTATTAAATCATCAGATCCATAAAAACTCCACTAATAGATAATCAGATCCATAAAGCCCCCACCAAAGGTAACTGAATCTATCTTAACATAACAAATTGACAGCACTGAGTAAGTTTACGGAGCATAAATGTTTTATCCAATTTATACAATAATATTATTATATAAGCGATTATTTCGGAATGTCAAGCAAACGTTTGCACATACGCTTGAACTATTTCTGAAATTACGAATATCTTTGGCTGTTAATTTCTAAACATTTTACTTTGGCAGGAATTCAGCAAATGATCCAGAATATACTTACTAAGAACGTAGGTTTATAGCCTCTAACTGGTAGATTAAACAATAATCCACAAAGAATTGTGCAATCGTTTTTATGAAAGGTTACTCAATGACAACCATAAAAGATGTCGCTAAATTAGCCGGAGTGTCTCCTTCCACTGTTTCCCGGGTTATAGCCGACAACCGGCGAATCAGTCCCGCAACCAAAGAACGGGTCAAAAAATTAATGGCCGAACTGAATTACCATCCTAACATGATCGCCCGCAGCTTAATCAAGCGTTCCAGTCATACCTTGGGCTTAATTCTATCACGTTCTACAGACAGCGCTTTTTCAAATCCATTTTTTTCTGAGATTATCCGGGGAATCAGCGCTGTGACCCAAAGTTACCATTATAACTTAATGCTAGCCACCGCCGAAGATTATGCGGAAGAAGCCAAACAATGTCTGCAGATGATAACCGAAAAACGCGTTGACGGGATACTTTTACTTGCCTCCCGTGTGAATGATGAATTAATACCGGAATTGATTCAAAATAACTATCCATTTGTAGTTGTCGGAAGGGCTCCTGAGATCAATAAATGTTATTCGGTAAATAATGATAATATCCAAGCTGCTTATTCCGCAGTTCGCCATTTATTCAACTTAGGTCATCAAAGAATTGCACTGCTCAATGGTCCGGAAGAATATATTCTCTGCCAGGACAGGTACGAAGGTTATCGTTTCGCTTTTCGTGAATTTGGAATTGAAAATGATCCTTTACTCGTTAAAAAGGGATGTTTTTCACAAGATGACGGTTATCGGTTAACATTAGAATTATTGGGTATGGAACCTCCTCCCTCAGCCATTTTTGCAGTTGACGATTTAATGGCCCTTGGCGCCTATAAGGCCATCAAAGAAAGAAAACTGCGTATTCCTGGAGATATTGCCGTGGTCGGTTTCAATGATGATCCGTTGGCATCCGTTATTGAACCCAATCTAACAACCGTCCGGATTCCCATTTATGAGATGGGTGTCGCCGCTTCAACAATGATCATCGATTTGTTACAAAATCAAGAAGTTTTCCCCGCCCAAAAAATTCTTTCATCAGAGTTGATAGTCCGTGATTCCTGTGGAATTAAAAAAAATTCCCAATAAAAAATCTTGATTAAAATTTTTTTATATTTTTCTTAGGCTAAGAAGGAGATAAAAAAATGGAAGCGAATAATTTTGGTAAATTGTGCAAACGTTAGCGCGCAATCCATATTTTTGCCTTTCTTTCAAAATGTAGTGAAAAAGGGGGGGGAGATAAGAATAACTTTTACGATTCTTCATATAAAATTATTTAAAGGGGGATTTTGTAATGAGAAGTAAACTATTCAAGGGAATTTTTTTAGTTTTTGTTTTAGCCCTAATCGGAAGTACGGTTTTAGCGGCTGAGCCTGTTAAATTACATCTCTTCTTTTATAAACAAGAGATTGTCAATCAATTAAAAGAAATGACTGAGATGTTTTCCAAATCTCATCCCAATATCTCCATTGATTTGGAAATCGTCCCTAACGACAGCATGACTGTACTGAAAACCCGGATGTCCAGCGGTCAAGCCCCGGATATCATTCAATTGCAATCTTACGCCAATGTGAAAGAATTTGCTCAATCCGGCTGGCTATTGGATCTAACCAATGAACCGGTATTGGCCAAAGTTGTTCCCAGCACAAAAAATTCGGTCACCCTACCTTCAAACGGGAAAATTTATGCGTTACCAATGGATGTTGCCGGTATCGGTATTATTTACAACAAGGATATCTTCAAAAGATACGGTTTAAAACCACCGAAAACTTTTAACGAACTCAAAAGCGTTTGCGCGACTCTAAAAAAGAATAAAGTGACTCCTTTCGCTTCCATGTTCAAAGCTAACTGGTCGCTTGGTCATTTCCTTTCCATGGCCCATACGACTTTGGCCGCTCCGAAAATAAAAGATTGGAATGCCTGGATTAAACAAATGGACCAGGGAAAAGCTTCTTATGCCGATCCTGTTGATGTTAAAAAATTATTTCAGCTGCTGGATTTCTATAAAGCCAACTCCGACCCGAAAGCCGCCGAATTCGACTGGAATGAACAACAGGCTACTTTTGCCAAGGGTGAATCTGCAATGATGGTTCAAGGCTTATGGTCATATGGGGCAGCAATTAGTACCAACCCCAAATTGAAATGCGGTTTTATCCCGTTCCCTTGTACCAATAATGTCAAAGATACTAAACTGTTTGCCGATGTCGATTCCACATTTGCCCTCTCCGCCACTTCCAGTCCGGAAAAGATTAAGGCTGCTAAGACATTCTTAGAATGGCTCTCGACTCCGGAAGCGGTTAAAATGTGGGTTGAAAAATGCAAACTAGTCCCGACTTTCAAAGGCGTTGACGTGAAATCAATGGATGCGCCATTCCAGGATTTAGTTTCTTACCTAAACTCCGGTAACACCAATCCCTGGGCTTTCGCAATGTATCCGGTGGCGGCTTTTGAAGATGCTACCAAAAACGGCGCCCAAGAGTATGTTTTTGGAAGGAAAAATGCTGAGCAAGTCGTTCAATATATCGATGAAACCTGGAGAAATTCAATTAAGAAATAAGTTTGGCATGAAAGAATGATCAGAAGCTGTCCTAAAAGGAATTTAAAACAATAAATATTTAAACTTCCTTTTGGGACAGTTTTTTCTTCTTTCCAGCAGAAAGGAGCCACCCATGATTGCTTCTAAGAAAAATAAAATTTTTTATTTTTGCCTTTTTTTATCACCTGCTTTTTTGCTCTATTTATTCTTTTTCATTATCCCCCTCTTTCAGGGAGTTCAATATTCATTTACCGACTGGAACGGGATTGTCCCAGAGATCCCTTTTAATATGAGTAAGGCGGATTTTGAAACCAATGTCATCAGTAAGCTTCATGATCAAAACGATCTGAAATATATCCGTAAATTCTATGTCCTGGATACATCGAGCGGCAATTACAATCTAACGAACTGGATTAAGGAAGGCAATACCAACCGCCAGATTAACACCGGTGAAAAACGGAAACTCAAAAAAATCCTAAAGAAAGTCGACATTAGCTCGATTCATTATGTTGGTTTGAAAAATTATCGAGATATGTTTCAAAAAGACGAAAGATTTGTACCGCGCATTGAAAAAAGGTTCTTGTTTAATGAGTTCGACGATTTGCCAAAAGCTATTGATGCCAAGGCTTTTCATAAACATCTTTACAATCATATCGCTTCAAAAAATGCTCATGATTTTCTACTCACATTTTACAAGTATAATCCTGCTAAGTCATCCTATATGCTCGTTAGCAACATCTCCGACAATGATAGCGATAAACTGAAGACCTTAATCAGCGAAAATATGTATCAAAATATTCTAATCCCAGGGGTCATCGGTTTTACTTTATTTTTTGTCTTTTTTAACGTAATATTGTCAAATCTCCTGGCGTTCTTTTTGGCCTTAATTCTGGATACCAAGATGAAAACTCGAAATGTCCTACGTTCCATTTTTTTCCTACCTAATGTCCTCAGTTTGATTATTGTGGCCTTTATCTGGTCATTTGTTTTTAGATTAATTTTACCGGCCATTACCGGAATTTCTGTATGGCTCGGCAGTCCCGACCTTGCTCCTTGGGCAGTTCTAATGGTGACTATCTGGCAAGGATGCGGTTATTTAATGATCATCTATTTAGCTGGTCTACAGACTATACCAACCGACATTCATGAAGTTGCCGAAATTGATGGCGCGGGCTGGCACCAACGCCTGTTCAGGGTTACCATCCCACTTTTGATGCCAGCTATCACAATTTGTCTGTTTTATAGCCTCTCCAATTCCTTTAAGTGTTTTGACGTATTGTTGGCTCTGACCAGCGGTGGACCCGGATATGTAACCACACCGATCGTACTTGATATTTATTTTAATGCATTTAACAATAATCTATTCGGTTATGCTACTGCCAAAGCCGTTCTCCTCTGCTTGATTATTATCATCATCACCGGTATTCAACTGTTTCTGATGAAACGGAGGGAAGTTGAACTATGAACGACATAAAATTAATGCAACCCGAAACCAAAACCCAAATTTCACTTCGGAAATACGGAATGGTGATCTTTGAAGTTTTGATGGTCCTGATCGCGATTCTATTTTTATTCCCGGCCTTATTAACTTTACTAAATTCATTTAAATCCGATGCCGAAATTATTTTAAACCCCATCACTTTCCCTAAAACTATTAATTTTGCCAACTATATCGAGGCCTGGAAAACGACCAATTTCCCGGTCGTATTGGTGAATACCTTCTTTATCACAGCCACCAGTACCATAGGGATACTACTCGTCAGCTCCATGGCGGCTTATGTCATGGTCCGCTCCAAGTCTAGGCTCAGCTGGTTATTTTTTCTAGTCTTCACTTTCTCGATGGTGGTGCCATTCCAAACTTTTATGGTTCCTTTAGTACAAACCGCCAAAGATTATGACCTCCAAAGCATTTGGGGTATTATTCCGATTTATATCGGTCTTGGTTGCCCGCTGGCAATCTTCATGTACCACGGCTTTATCAAAGGAGTGCCGGTGGAAATTGAAGAATCAGCTGCAATCGATGGGGCTTCAACGTTAAGGACATTCTTTCAGCTGGTTTTTCCGCTCTTGGAACCGGTCTCAGCTACCATTGCCATTCTCGATGTACTCTGGATTTGGAATGATTTTCTATTGCCATTAATTATCCTACCGAAACAATCCACTCTGCAACTGGCTCAATATGGATTTTTTAGTCTCTTTAAACGGCAATACTCTCTGGCAATGGCCTCTTTGGTATTATCCGCGGCGCCAGTTGTTATTTTTTATTTAGCGATGCAGAAATATATTGTTAAAGGGATTGCCGCAGGTGCGGTTAAAGGTTAAGCCAAGATTTAAATCAGTGAATTTTGGGGATGTTATTAGTTATTGGTTGTTGGTTAATTGTTAAGCCGTGAGTTCTTAACCGACAGCCAATTGGTTATTTGTTTTTGATGGAGGATTCAAATTGGCCAACGATACCTGTCAAACTTTGCGAAACAAAGTTATATATGAAGTATATATTAGAAATCATTCTGCAGAAGGTACTTTTAAGGGATTCCAAAAAGATCTGGCCCGCATTAAAAGTCTTGGTGTGGACATTATTTGGCTGATGCCGATTCATCCTATCGGAACGCTGCAGAAGAAAGGCCTGCTTGGTTGTCCCTATTCGATACAGGACTATCGGGAAGTCAATCCCGAATATGGTACTCCCGACGATTTTAGAAGCCTAGTCCAGAATATCCATCAATACGGGATGCAGGTTATGATCGATGTCGTTTTCAATCATACTTCCCACGATTCATGGCTGCGAAACCATCATCTCGAATGGTTCTATCATAATGCCAACGGTGAGATCGATACAAAGATTGAGGATTGGACTGATGTAATCGACCTAGATTACTCCCATCCGGATCTTTGGGCCTATTTAATCGACACCTTAAAAATCTGGGCCCTTGAAGGCGTAGATGGCTTTCGCTGCGATGTAGCGCCGCTAGTGCCCATTCAATTTTGGCAAGCGGCCCGGACTGAACTCCAAAAAGTGAAACCGGGAGTATTTTGGCTCGCTGAAAGCTGCGACCCTTCCTTTATCTTTTTCCTGCGCAGTCAAGGTTTCATAGGCCATTCCGACGGGGAAATATATCAAGCTTTCGACATGGCCTATGATTATGACGTTTATCACATATTCAAAGCTTATCTCCAGGGACAAGCAAGCTTGGAAGAATACTTAAACCTAAAACGTCAGCAGGAAACAATTTATCCGGTGAGCTTTATCAAACTACGGTTTTTGGAAAATCATGACCAGGCACGAATCCGCTCCATGATTTTCAATGAAAAAACGCTGAGGCAATGGACTGCTTTTGCTTTTTTTGAAAAAGGCGTAACTTTGTTATATGCGGGCCAAGAAACCTTGGATACTAAAACACCCAGCCTTTTTAATAGGGAATTAGTGGACTGGAGCAGTCTTAACCAGGATTTCTGCCAGTTTGTAACGACAATGTCCGCTATCAAGAAAGAACCTATACTAAGCCATGGGTTTTATCAGATTCACAAAACCCGGCAATCCGGAGTCATTTGGGCGTCGTATCGTTATAACCGGCAGGCATTGCATGGGATCTTTAATGTGGAGGGAAAATGCGGCTTTTTAGAAGTTGATTGTCAGGATGGGCAATACCGGAATTTGATTGATGGGAAAGTGATAACGGTTAAAGATGGGTTGATGGAGTTGCAAGATGAGCCGGTTATATTTTTGATGGATTAAGAAATTAGGACATAAGTGTAAAGAGTAAAGGGAAAAGGGTAAAATTATTTCGGTTATTCCGCTTGACTTTAAGCTTCTCGACAATAGCTTTTAGGATTACGACTAGTTCACTTATTCAAGATGGAATCAAGATGCTTGGTTAATATAATTGAGAAAGATTGGCTTGATATTTTGCCAAAGCCGAGACGTGAACGTCCCGGCTACAAGATGGAAGCCATTCCTGGCTAATCTTTTACTGAATATATCATCCCAAAATACAGGATAGAACTGCCTCTTTTTGCGGGATGAAAACTTGGCTTGTAAAGAAAACCAATAGCCCGATATCCTTGACGATACGGGCTGTTTGCTTATAAATACTACCAAAGGGAGATCGAAAAATCCTCCCACTCGTTCGGAAAATTGATCCATGCACCGGGAAAATCCCTCCGGTCATTCGGACAATCTCCCCACTCGTTCGGAGAATCGATCCATGCACCGGGAAAAATTCTTATTTCCGTGCAATAATGACAATATCTTGTATCATTTGATCCGGTGTCCTTTGGTAATCATGACGGTATTTCGAAAAATCGGGTAACCCATATTTCTCCCGCTCGTTCGGGAAATCCCCATGGTATTAATCATGTCCGGTTATAAAGCCCTATTGTTTCTTTAACGATCTCCCAATACCGATCAGAATCAAGATCTGTAGCCACTTCAGCATTTGCTGGTTTGCCCAGCGTTCCATAGAAATCACAATGAGTTCTGCCATACGATTGTTCGCTTTTTAGTTCTATCTCCACATTCATTAGTTTTGTCTTAAAGATAGCCGGATCAATAAGATACGTAATCGCAGCCGGATCATACAACGGCGAAACTTCATGGCCGAATATTTGTTTATTGGACTTGGTATAAAAATCCATGACTTTCGTAAAAAGTGTTGCCGCCTTATTGTCAATGGATGCAATTCTGGTTGCCACTTCTTTTTTGAACAACACCTTGTCGGTAATGCTTAAACCGATCATAACAATCGGTCTACCGCTGTTAAAAACGATATGAGCTGCCTCAGGATCGGCATAAATATTAAATTCAGCGGCTGGGGTAATATTACCCAATTGATATGAACCACCGATTAAAACAATTTGCCTAATTTTGGGGATGATTTTGGGCGCTAGTCTCATTGCCATAGCCAGGTTGGATAATGGTCCCGTCGCCACAAAAGTGATATCGACATTTGACTCCGACAAGATTTCTATAATCAGAGTGACTGCATGTCTATGATCAAGCTGGATTCGGATTTCGTCGAAATCTATATCCCCAAGCCCGGTTTCTCCATGAATGTGATCCGCAATAACTTGCTTCCGGATGATTGGCCCGGACATACCGGCTGCAATAGGTACATTGTCAATTTCTAAGTAGGAACAAACCTTAAGAGCATTTTGGGCGGTTTTTTCGAGAATATGATTCCCCGCGGTGACTGTTATGGCCCTCAAGTCAAATAAGGGGTGCTTGGTGGCTAGCGTAATCGCCACCGCATCATCACAACCGGGATCGCAATCAAGTATAATCGGTAATTTATTCGTAATGCTATTCATTCTTCTTCCCCTTTTCCGCAATAGCATGAAAATCAACAGCAATTACCTATTAATGGGAAAACAGGTATCATGTGCATCCTCTTTCAATAATAAAAGAAGAAGAGAATAGTTCTGGTCCATCCCCTTCCTCATATATAAATGAAATGCAATAAACAATTTATTTTATTAAATCTCCTTGCTGACTGGAAACCACAATTTCGCCGGATTTTAGTTTTTCTAAAACCTTGGCCACCTTGTCTTGGACTTCCTTACTTAGATTTGGATTTTTATCAGGAATACCGACACCGTTTGACTTGGCATTAAAGGTTAAAATCTCACCGCCTGGAAATTTATTTTCCTTCAATGCCTTGATCATGGCAAACGCCGCTTGATCAACCCGTTTTACGGCAGAAGTCAAAATAACGGATTTGTTGCCTTCATAAATTCCGTCCCAATATTGATCACGATCAACACCTATTATCCAGACTTCTTTGCCGGCTTTCGTGCGTTTTTCCGCTTCGTTGATGGCACCAATGCCGGTAGCTGCAGCAGCATTAAAGATGACTTTGACACCATTATCGAACATCATGGCCGCTAATTGTTGTCCCGCAGCAACATTATTGAACGAACCTTGATATATGACATTTTCAGGCCTAATCTTGACATTTGTTTTAAAATATTCATTTGCATACTTAATACCTTGTTGAAACCCCCAATTGAATCTTTGAACCGGAGGAATTTCCATACCGCAAAGAATACCGGCTTTTCCGTCTTTTATTTTTAAGGCTGTAGCCACTCCGGCTAAAAAACTGGATTCTTGCTCCGCAAAGAAAACTGATACCGTATTCTTTCCCATTACCGGCTTAAAATCTCCCACATGTGGTTGACCGTCAATAAGAACCAATTTTGCATCCGGATATTTTTGTTGCGCCTGGAAAACGGCTGTTTCGAACTTAAATCCCGGACAAACAATTAATCTGTAACCTCCATCATAAAGATTACTAATTTCTTTGACGTAATCAGCTTCCGTAGTCCCTTCAGGTTTTAAAAATCTTGTTTCTATTTTGAATTCTTTTCCAGCTCGTTGGATTCCTTCCCAAGTTCCTTGGTTAAACGATTTGTCGTCGATCGTACCCGAATCAGTGACCATTCCTACTTTAAAAACTGCAGCCCCATTCACACTACAAACTGCCATTACCATAAATAAAACAAAAAAAATCACTCCACCGTTTAAACCACGTTTGAACATTTTTAACACCACCTTTTTATTTTTAGATTCAAATATAAGTTGATTGATTTATTTTACAAAAAAGCCAATAATATCAAAATTACAGTCTTATATATCGTAGCATTCTTCCTCTTCAGCTAATTTTTCAAAATCTTTTATTAAAATGGTATCGCCTTTTAATTCAACAATATTTTTATTTTGCAATCCATGTAAAATACGATTGATACTTCGAAGCGTCACCGCAAATTCTTCACTCAACTTTTCCTTTTCCAGCTCAATCTCTACATTCTCAGCCTCTTTTGATATTTGTTTGCCACGTGATATTAAATAAGCGCACAATCGATATTTAAGTGTGTATAGTGTATCGTTTCCTGCCTTCAACACAAGATGGTAAAACCTATTTGAAAGAATTCGAGTGATGTTCAAATTTATATTTCGATCCATTTCCATCCACTTAAGAAAATAGTCCCTAGTGATCTCGATTGTTTTTAAATCTGAGTATGCCTCCATATTTGCGCTATATGGCCGCTTATCAAGAATCTCAATTTCTCCAATTACATCGCCATTTTTTAAAGTAATTAAAGAATATTTCTTACCGTTTTCTGCCAAATAATAAATATCAGCGTATCCATTGATAATGATATACATTCGTTCAATGATTTCCCCTTGTCGGCAAATAACCGTACCGGCCCGATACTCATTGATTTTCCATTGGCTCAAAATCTCATAGGGGCATCCTCTAAATATTGGGTACAGCTCAGGGTTAGCATCAATAATCTTTTTTAATCGATCAAGTTCCATCCCTATCTCCGAAGTGATTCTTTGCCTTTAATTTACTTCCCAAAAAAATTGTTAATATTAAATACAATTGAAATTAAATAGCTATTCTATAAATAATTGAATAATCCTTCGAGGATGGAAAATTTTGTTACAAAATTAATTGAAGGCCCTAATAATTAATGGAAAATAACCCGTGAGTACTTTTTAACCTTTTCATATATCGGGACATATGTCCTTGAGATATTTTAAAATTTTTGGCAATATCATCTATAAATAGTTTTCAAATAATTATGTATTGTATGCCACAAGTAATAGTTAATACAAATTAAATGAAATAATTATAGCATCCGTTCTACTTACTCTTTTGAGAAAACCTTTAACCAGAT
The DNA here is from genome assembly GCA_023415375.1 of Bacillota bacterium. Lineage (GTDB taxonomy): Bacteria > Bacillota > UBA4882 > UBA8346 > UBA8346 > UBA8346. The sequence goes on along the minus strand of JAEZKW010000125.1, from coordinate 870 downwards.
TGAGAGGCATTTTTAGTAAATTATTTGCCAATTAAAGGAACCTTGGTATTTTTTAAGCATATTTGTGGAAAAGGAGGAGAATGTTCATATGGCTAATCATTCAATGAATAAACTAAAAGAGCAGATCGAGGCAGTAAGGATTAAGATGCAAGAACTTTGGGATGAACGTGGATATACGGATGAGGCTGTTTTATTAACCAGTATTGAATTGGACAATTTGCTCAACCAGTATCAACGGCTTTGCAATCAAAATTTAATTCATCAAAATCAAAAGATTGTCTAAAAGAAAGCCCGTTTCGTCGGGGTAAAGAATCAGACTGACACCTTTCACCGTTGAATACAACTTCTGGTCATTGATATAGAATTTGGCGTTTTCCTCCGCCACCAGAAATTGGAGAAACTTCTTTGATGCCGCCAGGTTTTTGTTCTTCTTCGCCAGGCAGATGACTGAGTCAACACCCGAGACCAATTTGTTCTTAGCAGTAAAATATGGTTATCAATTCAATGAATCAACTTGAAAACCAGATTGAAGAAGTCCTGACGATGATGCAAAATCTATGGAATGAGCGTGGATATACTGATGAGGATGTTTTAAAAACCATCGAATTGGATAAATTGCTCAATGAATACCAGAAGCTTTATAATCAAAAGTCAATCTACTAGCGAAAATTTAATTAAATCATAGAACATTGGGAATCATACTGTTAGGAGGTGTTAACTTGAAGGCCACTACAACCAGTTTGGCCGTTACCGGAACCGGCGCGGCTGTTTCGGGTATCGGGGCGTTCTTTTTAAAAAGCAAATGGGGGGCCGGAATCCTAGGTTTCGGTCTTGCCCACGTGGTGTTAGGATTGCTTGATATGGCGCGCC
>JAEZKW010000088.1 GCA_023415375.1 Bacillota bacterium | reverse complement strand
TATGAGGCTGCAAACTTCCCGCCGCGCAAGGGCCAATAATTTGTTCAACTCCAAGAGATTTCATAGCCCAAAGGTTGGCCCGATAGTTGATTCGGTGGGGAGGAATTTGGTGGTTTTTGCCATGACGAGGCAAGAAAGCCACTTTTTTGCCTGCCATTTCGGCAATGGCAATACGATCACTGGGCTCGCCATATGGGGTATCGATTGTAATTTCTTCGACTTTATCAAACAACGAATAAAAGCCTGAGCCGCCAAAAACTCCTACGTGCGCGCGCACATTTGCTTCTCTCATCCAAAAACCTCCTATTTGTTCCTAATTTTCGCTTTATAATATTTAAATTCCTGCCCGAAGGAAAAATTTTCTATTCTAAATAATGATAAAATTAAAGGGTTATCTTAGAGGAATTAACTATAAGATCTACAATGAAATACGTAAGATTTCATCATAATAATCTTATGAACAGTATATTCCTTTTAGACAACCCTTATAAGTAAGGAATCAACTTGCTTTAGAAAAAGCAACTTTCATATTAGTACTTCTGGTTTAAACTATTCAGGTTAAAATTCGGAATGCTCTGCACGGTGTCGTTCTTTGAGCTTAATCCAGCCTGAAATCCGGTTTGTACATTGGCTAATGCTTGTTCTGCAAGAGAACGTTCTGCAGCATCAATCATGTTCTTCACCATTTGACCACCAACATGGCCACAATCTCTAGCGGTCATATATCCCCAATAATCGCCCTGAATAGGTGATGTATCGATGATATTGGCTGAGCTTAAATCTTTAGCCATTTCGTACTTCATGTTATGAAGTGCTTTAGATGCCTCTTTAACAACGTAGTTATTACTCCTCTGTCCGGTACCCATCTTTTTTTCCCCCCCTTCATCAGAGTCTGATTTTAATTTACCCAGCTACAGGGTGATAAAACCCCAAAAAGTATGGCAATATTTCAAGTTTCATACCAGTAGTACCAATTCTAAAAACTGGCAGATAGCGATTGGCTGCTGTCTGCCAGCGATTAACGCAGATTCACAATTGGTAATTAGCAGTTGACCATTTTTTTGGCGAAATAAAACTAGTAAACAATAGCTAAAGAGCGAACGCCAATGACTGATATCCAATAAATAACAACAAATAACAATTCCTGCAAGTAGCCATTAGTCCTAAGCGTACATAAAATAGAGGGAGGTGAGAGGAATAGTATGGATTTTAGCGACTTAATCTATGGTTATGAAGAAAAAGTTCCGACAGAGAGCGGTTTTAAACGATATATTAACCTTGATAACGCGGCTAGTACTCCGCCTTTCAAGGGTGTTATGGATCATCTGCTAGAAGAGGCTTTATGGTATTCCAGTATTCATAGGGGAAGCGGATTCAAATCTCTTCATTCCACAAAACAATATGAATCGTCCCGTGAAATAATTGCTGACTTCATTGGTGCCAATTTAAATCACGACATCATTATTTTTACCAAAAACACCACAGATTCTATTAATAAGTTAAGCCATTATTTATCAGCATTACCCGGCGAAATGGTCGTATTTACGAAACTAGAGCACCATTCCAATGAGTTGCCTTGGTTAAAAGCAAAAACTATCTGCATAGGTTTAAAAAATGGCGTCCTTGATCTAGGTGAATTGGAGCAAGTCCTTAAGGTGAACCAAGGGCGAATTAAATTATTAGCAGTTAGCGGCGCTTCCAATGTGACGGGCTATATGCCACCTATTTATACTTTAGCAGAAATGGCTCATCATGCCGGAGCCAAGATTATAGTGGACGGTGCCCAATTGGTGCCACACCGACCCGTAAAAATTTACGATTCAAACGATCCCCGCCATATCGACTTTTTGGCGTTTTCTGGTCATAAGATGTATGCACCCTTTGGGGCTGGAGTTTTAATTGGGCCTAGAAAAATTTTTTGCAAAAAACCTCCTAGCCAGGTAGGAGGCGGGACCGTAAAGGGCATTGGTCCAGCAGGAATCATCTGGGCGAATCCTCCTGAAACTGAGGAGGCAGGATCTCCAAATGTATTAGGCGCTCTAGCACTGGCTAAAGCCTCCCAGATTTTGCAGAGAATTGGATGGGATAGGCTTGTTCAACATGAATCATCGTTATTGGTGAGCGCTTTATCCAAAATTAAAAAAATACCAAATATAACGATTTACGAAGCCCCTTACGAAAGACAGATTGGAGTCATAAGTTTCAATATTCGGGGAATCCACCACTCCGTTGTAGCTCAGTATCTAGCCGAAAGAAAAGGAATTGGGGTAAGAAGCGGTTGTTTTTGTGCCAGAAGTTACGTCCAAAGTCTTTTAAAACTAAATCCCTCTGAATTAAAGGCGACTCAAGAAAAGTTAAGCATGGGGATTGAAGATTCAACCCCTGGTATGGTGAGAATCAGCTTTGGTTGTTACAATAATATAAAGGAAGTAGATTGCCTAATCGAAGCGTTGGAGGAATTCTGCGATTTTAATCCTTTAAGATTTAACAATAACATCCTTTGATTTGGAATTCATATAAACACTGCGCCAACGCCATAGATAATCAAAACCAGACCAGATCGTTAAAATTACAGCTAGCCATAAAACCCATACGCTAAGAGTCTCTATATGCCATGGTTTGGCTAACATAATTAATGAAATGGCAATAATCTGTGAAAGTGTTTTAAGCTTACCCCACCGGCTTGCTGCATTCATTAAACCTTTTCTCCCGGCGAAATAACGTAATACGGTAATCAACACCTCACGGCTGCTAATAATCCATACGGCCAACCAAGGCACGCCTCGATTGAGATGAGCCAGAACAACCAAAGTCATTATAATCAATACCTTGTCCGCAAAGGGATCAAACCATTTTCCGAATGGAGTGATTTCTTTACGAATCCGGGCAGCATAACCATCAACGCCATCGGTGATACCGGCAATGATGAAAATTATTGCGGCTAAAGTGTCCCGTCCCGGGATATGGGCATCCCAAAACAAGATACTTACACAGACCATGGCTAAAACTATTCGCAGTGTGGTAATCCAATTTGCAAGGTTCATAACAACCTTCCTCCAAATATAATCCAACCATTCGGCACTTTTTACTAAATTCCTGTTGAAGTCGGGAATATTTCTTGAGCAATTAGATTATATTCATCATTTCCAACAATGACACCTTGTATAAAACGGCCTGCAGAGCCTTGGTAATTTTGTACATAAACCACTCCATCGACATCCGGAGCTAAACTCTGAGTTCGGCCAACTGCCGTACCATTGTCCAATACTTTATCAATGAGTATTTTTTGCTGTTGGTGTATTTGCTTTGCTAATAAACGTTTTGAGGTCTCTTGTTGTACCTCTAATAAACGCCGTTTGCGATCTTCCTTTACTTCTTCAGCGATTTGAGGCTCCATTGAATAGGCCGCTGTACCTTCCTCACGGCTATAACTAAAAACCCCAATATGTTCGAAATTGCCCTCAGCTACAAATTCCAATAATTCTTCAAATTCTTTTTCAGTCTCGGATGGAAAGCCAACAATAAAAGTGGTCCGCAAAGTAATCCCTGGTACAACTTTCCGGATCAAAGCAATTTTTTCTTTAATCAATTCAGGAGTTTCCGGTCGACCCATTTTCTTTAAAATTCTGGAATTAATATGTTGGATGGGAAGATCAAGGTACCGACATATGCTTGGTTCCTTTGCCATCAATTCCAACAAAGCTCTACTAACACCCATAGGATAGGCATATAATAGCCTTATCCAAGCCGGTTTTGAGGAAGCAATAATTTGTTCCAGCAAACTCTGTAAACTGACCCTTGGTTCCAAATCATAGCCATACCTGGTTATATCTTGGGCAATTAAATTAAGTTCCTGAACTCCTTTTTTCACCAAATCCTGAGTTTCTTTTACAATAGAGTTTAGATGACGGCTATGAAATCCCCCCTTAATAAGAGGGATCGCGCAATAAGAACATTTATGATTACATCCTTCGGCAATCTTAACATATGAGGTATGCGACAAGGTTGCCTGAAAACGGGGCAAGTTTTGATTATTTAAAAATGGGGCTTCAACCTGTTCCAATTCAGTTAATGGATTAGATTTTCGATTTAACTGCACTAAAATTTTCCCAATATCGGCCAGTCCCAACCATAGATCGACTTCTGGAATTTCTGATTTTAATTCCGTCAAATACCGCTGAACCAAACAACCGGCTACAATCAGCTGTTTACAAATTCCTCGTCCCAATCTTTTGTACTCAGCCAACTCAAGGATTTGCCGAATGGATTCGGATTTAGCAGTTTCAATAAAACCACAGGTATTAATCAAAATTAACTCAGCTTTAGAGAAATCATCGGTTAATTTCCAGCCTGCACTCATTAACTGACCTAGCATAATCTCAGTATCAACCAAATTTTTAGCGCAACCTAAAGATACCACAGCTAATGTACACATACAACCTCCAAAATAGAAAAAACTAAAAAGATCTTAAATTGTTAACAAATCGGGATATAGATAATGATAAATTTTACGTAATAACAGGATTCGGATTAGATATTTTTTGGTTTCCGGAAAAGGTATTTGTTCAATTTTCACCTTATTACCATCCCAAGTTCCATCTTCAAGCCACTCATAAACATAACGGGAGCCGGCATTATAGGAAGCCAATGCCAAGTATTCGTTATGTTTAAAATTACGCTTTAAATAGGCCAAATACCAAACCCCTACTTCCAGATTTTTGGTGGGGTTCAATAAGTCTTGTTGTGAAAAATGATTCCATCCCAGCTGCCTGGCTACCCATTCTCCTGTGCTCGGCATTATTTGCATCAAGCCCAAGGCGCCTTTATGAGAACAGGCCAAAGGATTGAAACGGCTTTCAGTAAAAACAATTGCACTGACCGTAGCCGAATTGATTCCATTCGCTCTACTGTAGGCTATAATTTTATCAGAGTAATCTAAAACGAAATATATTCGTAAAATTGGTTTGTGCCATAATAATACCAATATTATAAGCAGCAATAGCAGACCGCGAATTCTTACTCCCCGTGTTTTCGCCAAAAATTTCACTCCAAAGGTTTAATCATTTGTTCGATCTGGGCCAGGAGCTCTTCGTAACCTTGATTATTATAAATGACTGCATCAGCTCTTTTTTCTTTATAGGACAATGGCAATTGGGCAGTAATTCGTTGCATAGCTTTTTCTTTGGACAATTGATCACGATTCTGGATTCTCTCTAATTGTATTTCCGGTAAACAACTCACGACCCAGATTTTATCGAATAAATACTCCCACCTTACTTCAAAAAGCAATGGAATTTCAACAATTAGGCATGATAAGCCCTGATTCCGGCTCTGGGTAATGAGTTGATTGATTCCAGCAAGGACCTTGGGATGAATTAAATCCTCCAGATCTTTTCTGGCCTCTTTATTGGAAAAAACCACTGCCCCTAATCTACTCCGGTCGATTTGACCATCATCCAGAAGGACTTCTTTCCCAAACCGATTGATAACATCCAAATATGCCTCTCCAGTAGGATTTATGACCTGATGAGCTATTTCATCAGCACTAACCACAAAAAGCCCTTTTTGCACCAATATTTTAGCCACAGTTGACTTTCCGCAAGCTATACCACCTGTAAGGCCAATCGTCTGAATTGTAGGTCACTCCCAAACCTTTATTTGCCTATTACCTCACCCGCCTTCTTCAAGGCGCACCCTCTCCTAGCGAAGTTTAATCAAGATGCTCTTTCCAGGAGAGAGTATACTAAAGTTTCAGGCTGTTCTCCCCTCTCCGTGATTCACCTACCTGAAACAACCCCGTTCAGAGAGGGGGCGCCTTTACAAAAGGCGAGGGGGTGAGGTATTATTGCTGACAGATGGGACAAAAATGGGTCCCTCTACCGCCGAAATTCATTTTTACAATCATATTACCACAATTGTAACAAGCTAACCCTTTCCGATCATAAACCCGCAGGTAATCCTGGTTTGATCCGGAATGCCCATCTCCATCCCGATAATCGCGTTTGGTGGTACCGTGATTTTGGATGGCTTCAGATAGAACGGTTTGAATTGCCTTAAAAAGCTGGTTAATTTCTTGATCACTCAAAGAAGAAACCAAACGGGCTGGGTGAATGCCTGCCAAAAATAAAGATTCGTCAGCATAAATATTACCAATGCCTGCTATAACTTCTTGATCGAGCAAGACTTTTTTAATAGCAATCTGTCGTTTGCCAAGTTGTTTTTTTAAAACCTGTATGGTAAAATCATCCGATAAAGGTTCAGGTCCCAACTTTTCCAAAGATTTCGGCGGATGGTCGACTGGAAATAACATAACCCGTCCAAATTTACGTTGGTCACGGTAACGTAATTCCTTACCGTTATCAAGCTGAAGCTGTAAATAAGTGGCATTTTCCAAAGGATTCCCTATAAGTTCGACTTTCAACTGACCGGTCATCCTTAAATGAATTGCTAAAACCATATCTGCGCGCGTGCGCCCTTCAAGATAGAATAACAGATATTTACCACGACGGTCAAGCTTAATAATTTTTTTACCGTGAATATCAAATAAAAACTCATCCACAGTTTGGTTTTGAATCAGCTTGGGTAAAAGAACGACTCCCTTAACAATGGTTCTACCGATTAACTTGGGCTGAAGAGTCAGCCGAATCGTTTCAACTTCTGGTAATTCCGGCATATTTTATTCCTCCAATTGTACCGGAGTCATCTCTCCCCAATTATTACCCATTTTAAAGTCTACAACTAAGGGAACTTCTAAGGTAACTGCATTTTCCATCTCTTTTTTCACCATTTTAGCAAGGAGAGACCATTCGGTTTCTTTCACCTCAAAGATTAATTCGTCATGGACTTGAAGTAATAACTTTCCCGATGAGGGATTTTCGACAAGCTGTTTTTCAATGGAAACCATTGCTTTTTTAATGATATCAGCTGCAGTTCCTTGAATCGGCGTATTACGTGCCATCCGTTCAGCAAAAGAGCGTAAGGTAAAATTTCGGGACGAAAGATCGGGAAGTTTCCGAATCCGCCCTAAAAGAGTCCGGGCCTCCCCCGTTTGTTTGGCCCTTACAATTAATTCTTCCACATATTGTTTGACTCCAGGATACTTTTGAAAATAAGCCTCAATAAAGGCATCGGCTTCCTTCCGGCTTACCCCGATATTACGGGCCAGGCCAAAACCACTTATTCCATAAATGATACCGAAATTAACAGCCTTGGCCCGATCCCGCATTTCGTGGGTAACTTCTGATACGGGCACACCATAGACCGTTGCTGCAGTAAAGCGGTGGATGTCTTCACCCCTTAAAAAAGCTTCCTTAAAGGCCTGATCCTGCGAAAAATGGGCCATTACCCGCAACTCGATCTGAGAATAATCGGCCGATAACAATCTATACTCCGAATCGGGAGGCACGAAAGCACACCGGATCAGGCGGCCTTCTTCAGAACGAACCGGAATATTTTGGAGATTCGGCTCGGTACAGCTAAGTCGACCCGTCGTGGTAACGGCTTGATTAAAGGTTGTATGTACCCGGCCACTCCGAGGATGAATTAATGTTATTAATGAATCAATATAGGTGCTTTGTAATTTCACATTCTGACGATATTCCAATATTTTCGGAATCACTGGATGGTCATCATAGAGACTTTCTAAGACTTCGGCATCGGTAGAATAACCCGTTTTGGTTTTTTTGGGCGCTTTCAGCCCTAATTTCTCAAATAGGATAACTCCTAATTGTTTGGGTGAACTGATATTAAACTTTTCCTGGACCAGGGTATAAATTTCCGACTCAAGCTGGGATTGCCGGTTTTTCAAAGTCCGGCCGAATTCCCGGAGCTTTTCCGGCTCGACCTTGATTCCTTGTTGCTCCATCTTAAAAAGAACCTTTATCAGCGGCACTTCGACTTCCCGGTAAAGAGTATCTAAACCGAAATCAGCCATTAAAGATTGTAATTTAGTATTTAATTGCCGCATTGCCTCGAGCCGGGCACCGCAAATCTTGGCTATCACTTCCGGGGGTAAACCCGGGGGTAAATTGAAAACAGAAAAGGCTTTACCCCTTTCGTTTCTCCAAGCCGGAATGATCTTTTGAATATAACTACTGCTAAGATCCTCCAGTTCTAGATCTCCCAAGCCTGCATTCACCAGATAACCAGCAATTAATAAATCTTCCAGCTCCCCATTACAAATTATTCCTTGGTTACTGGCAATTTGTAAATGCCTTTTAAGATCATGTCCAATTTTTTTTATCAATGAATCACAAAGTAAATCACGGATTCCCTCAGGTAACTTATCTCTCCCGTCAAGAGGGAAATACCAGTTTTTACTGGAGCTACCCAGTCCGACTCCGACAAAATCAACTTGTACCCAGTTGGCTACTGAAGTGAAAAACTGAAAATAGCAAACTTTTTCTTGTTTGAGAACGGAAATGATTTCACCAAGATCGGATTCTTGAATGATTTGGCATTCAGAAATCAACTCGGGTAATTGCTTGGTTTCGGAAGTAGAGTCTCCATCCGAAAGTTTACGGGCCATGGAATGAAATTCATATTTATTGCAAAAATCGATCAATTCTTGCTTTGAGTAATCCTGGTGATGACAACAATCTATAGGATCAACTTCCAATTGAATATTGGTCACAATCTCCGCCAAATGCCGGCTTAAGAAAGCTTGTTCGCGATATTCGCCCAGTAGATTACGGTCTCTTTCTTTGGAGATTTCCTCTAAATGTTCGTAAATTCCATTTAGGGTTTGATATTGATGTAAATACTTCAGCGCCGTTTTTTCACCGAATCCGGGCACTCCTGGGATATTGTCCGAAGTATCACCCATGAGGGCCTTTAACTCGATTAATTGTAACGGTTTTAATTGATACTTATCCTGGATATACTTTTCATCAACCCGGTCAACTTCGGTAATGCCTCTTCGGGTATAAAGTACTGATATCTGGGGTTCTACCAGCTGAAAGGCATCCCGATCCCCGGTAATAATTTCAACTGAAATTCCCTGACTTGCAGTCCTTTTGGCCATAGTACCAATAATGTCGTCGGCTTCATATCCCGCTAGTTCCACAATGGGGATTTTTAAGATGGCTAATAATTCCCGAATAAGCGGAAATTGTACCTTCAGAGTATCTTCCATCTTCAGACGTTGGCCTTTGTAATCCTTAAATTCTTGATGGCGAAAAGTAGGGGCTGCTACATCGAATGCCATTATAATGTAGTCCGGTTTTGATTCTTCCAGAAGTTTGTACATCATCATGGTCATACCGTATACTGCATTCGTGGGCAGGCCTGCAGTTGTGGCTAATGGAGGTAAAGCAAAAAACGCCCGATTGGCCAAACTGAAACCATCTAATAACATCAATTTTTTCATGAGCGGAGGGCCTCGCTTTGATAATTATTATTTTTAAAATTTAACTAGATTTCTGGTTTAAAGAGTCATACCCGATTAAGCCTACACCCACAGCATTATCGCTGGATAATTCGCTCCTGGCAAACAAGAATTCGATTCCAAATTTTAAACCTTCATCGATTAGATTTTGCCTAACAATCTGGTTTGAGGCTACTCCCCCTACCAAAAGCACTTGATAGGTTTTATATTCCTTCGTTGCCTTAAGCGTTACCTTTAATAAAGATTGGGTGATACAATTAAAGACCTGCCTTGCCAAATCGTTTCCATTCATTCCGGATTTAATTAAGCGCTCTGCAGCTGAATCCGGTCCGGAAAAGCTGGTGGTTAATCCTTGAATCACTACAGGCAAACTCTCATCTGTATCTGAAAGCAAGGCCATTTTTTCTAGGTTCGGGCCAGCCGGAAAAGGGCTTCCTAAAGCAACACCGACCCGATCGACAAATTGCCCAACTTGAAGGTCGCTAGAACCGCCGATTTTTTGAATCTGATAACCGGTTTCTTTTGAATGAACCCGTAATAGCTCGGTAGTGCCACCAGAAATGTGCCAGACTAAAAAGGTTTGATTGGCCTTGGTTTGCCCAACTAAACCTGCCCGAATGTGTCCCTCCTGGTGGGATGTTTCAAAAAAAGGAACGCCTAAGATTTTGGCTATCGTCATTCCAAAGGAGGCGCCGGTCTTAAAAACCGGTAGATATGAACCGGGAGTAGGCCTTGGTACAGTCGAAGCAGCCACCGCAGTTATGGTGATTCCGGTAAAAGTATTATCCATAAGCCCGGGTAAATTTTGCAGATGTTGAAAGACAGCTTCCGATTGCCGTAGACCTCTTTGTCCCAGTTTCACCTGGAGTAAACGCCGCAAGTCATGGATAATTGATCCTGTGGCAGGATCAATCACCGCTAAAGAAGTTGTATAACAACTGGTATCGATTCCAACTAGCATATTGGCTCCGTTATCAAGCTTAAATGTTCGCTCGCAAAAAAAATAGAGGTTAATCCTCCATTGTAGTCATCGGCGCGTGCGCACCTTCATCAGTGGTTTCTTTTTGGAGCTCGGTATTCCTGACTACGTTCCCCAAAATTCCATTTACAAATTTACCGGATTCGTCATCACCGTAACGCTTGGCTAATTCTACCGCTTCGTTGATACTAACCCCGGGTGGAATCTCTTTTAAAAATTTGATTTCATAAATCGCCATTCTTAGTATATTTCGATCAGTATTGGCCATCCGATCCAATTTCCAATCTTGTGCGTACTTCATAATTTCGGCATCAATGGACTTTAGTTCCTGAATGGTTCCTTTAACCAATTGTTCGAGAAAAATCCGGGACTTTTCAGGTAGCTCATTTTCTTTAAGGGTACGTGGCAATACTTCCTGCCATGGATTTCTACCCACATCCGTTTGAAATAAAATTATAAACGCCAGTTCTCTGGCTAGATGACGGCTCATTCAATTACCCTTCAGTCATTCGGCGGAATAATCCGCTCGAGAATATTTCGAATCGACCCTCGTTCATCGATTTTTTTACCTAAAAAGAACCCTAAAATAATACATGTAAGAAAAGCAACAGCTCTCCAAAATCCCAAGAAAGCCCATAGCAGACCGGCTATCAATCCGACCAGACTCCCTATAATTCGTCCTTTATAAGTAATCAGTTTAGGTAAGAAATCTCGTAAAAATTCCTCCACTGCCGGTACTCCTTTCTGCACCTAACCAATGCTTCGCATTGGTTGAGGAATTTGTGGAACAAATCCACTAAATTATTAATGATAAGAACCTTAAGTTGTCCAATTTTTCATCAAAAAACATCACTCAACGCGGGTGCGATTTTCACCAGCAACCTTCGTAACCAAGACTTTTACAGAATTGACACGGATTCCTACGGTTTCAAAGATATATTCGTCAACCTTAGCCCGAATTTCTTCGGTAGTCTGCGGAATATTTAAATCGGGATGGACGGCTATTTCGATAAAAATATCGAGTCCTGTAAGATCAGCCCGTACTCCGACATGAGCGTCTTTAACCCCTTTTATTTTTTTGGTGGCTCGTAATGCTAAACTTTCAACTGCGGATACCGCAATTCGAATCTCCCCGAATTGAGTCTGGTTGATAATGGTTTTTTCTTCTTTGCGCATACGCAAAGCCATTTTAATGGACAAAAAGGCTAATGCCAGAGAAATGGCAGCCACGACCAATGCCCAAAGTTGTTCTTTCATGGATAAATTATTTAAGTGATCAAGAATAATAGAAGCTTGTCTGATGGCCAGTAAAAAAAAGATAATACCCACGATGGCCAAAATAATTCCTGCCAATAAACTTACCAGTCGTTCCCAGACTTTCATCGATAACTGGACCCCTTTCATTCAACAATACTAAAGGACTTTCACCTCATATGAATCGTCCTGCTTAAACTCAACTCCTTGAATGTGAACATTGACTTCAATGACTTCCAATCCGGTCATGCTTTCGATAGCCCGCTTAACATTTTCTTGAATCATGTATGCGATATCGGGAATCTTAGACCCATATTCAATAATTACAAAAAGATCAACAGCGGCCTGTCTTTCCCCAACTTCTACTTTTACGCCCTTAGCGAGGTTCTTCTTTTTAACAAGTTCGGCAAAACCATCAACGACTCCGCCGCTCATACCAATAACGCCCTTTACTTCGGAAGCTGCAAGACCGGCAATGATCCGGACAACTTCATTGGCAATCCGGATACTGCCAGTTTCATATTTTTCGATACTTTCCAAACTAAGAACACCCCCCTATCCTTTCTATCATTTTAATCGGAGTGGTCATTAGATATGTCAGAATGATTAAATATTCTGGTTTGAATGAAATTGGTATAGACTTCGCCTTTCTGGAAGTATTCGTTTTTGAGTACTTCAAGCTGAAAAGGAATCGTTGTCTTTACGCCTTGAATTTCAAATTCCTCTAACGCCCGAATCATTCTGGCAATTGCTTTTTCACGTGTATCATCCCAGGCAATCAGTTTGGCAATCATTGAATCATAATAGGGCGGGATTACAAATCCTTCATACGCACAACTATCAATCCGGATTCCAGGTCCGCCGGGTGCACGGTATACGGTTATCCGGCCCGGTGAGGGCATAAAGTTTTTACTTGGATCTTCCGCGTTAATTCGGCACTCAATAGCATGTCCCTTAATACCGATATCCGCTTGTGTAAAAGAGAGTTTTTCTCCGGCGGCGATCCTAATTTGTTCACGGATCAAATCGACTCCGGTAATCAACTCAGTCACCGGATGCTCTACTTGAATCCGGGTATTCATTTCCATAAAATAAAACTTATTATTTTTGTCCAATAAGAATTCAACCGTTCCCGCATTGGTATACCCCACGGATTTGGCTCCTTGTAAAGCGGCTTCACCAATTTTACGACGTATCTCAGGCGTCACAACCGGCGAAGGAGCCTCTTCCACTACTTTTTGATGGCGGCGTTGCACCGAGCAATCGCGTTCTCCTAAATAAACACCATTTCCGTGTTCATCAAGAAGCAATTGCACCTCGATATGTTTCGGTTCCTCGATGTATTTCTCCATGTAGACTTCGGGGTTACCGAAACAAGCATCGGCCTCGCTTTGGGCTGTATGATAAGCGTTCACTAATTCATCGAAACTATTGACGACCCGCATGCCTCGGCCGCCGCCTCCGGCAGAAGCCTTAATAATAACTGGAAAGCCGATTTCTTCAGCCTTTTGCATGAGTTCTTTGTCGTCCTTGATAACGCCCTGAGATCCGGGAACCACTGGAACTCCTGAATCCCGCATGGTTTCTTTGGCGATCGCTTTATCACCCATTTTTTCAATTGCGGTAGCAGGAGGTCCAATAAATTTTATATGATGAGTGTCACAAATTTCAGCAAAACGAGCATTTTCAGCCAAAAACCCATATCCTGGGTGGATTGCATCAACTTCGGCAATTGTTGCTGTGCTAATTATATTAGGAATATTTAAGTAACTGCGATTTCCGGGAGCCGGACCCACACAAAAAGCCTCGTCGGCATAATGTACATGCAAAGAATCCCGATCAGCCTCAGAGTAGATAGCGACAGTACCGATTCCCATCTCTTTACAAGCTCGTATAATTCGCAATGCAATTTCGCCACGATTGGCGATTAATATTTTCTTGAACATATTTCATCCTCCGGTTGTGGTGCAAAGCTACGAACCCATTAAATTCTAATAATTTCATCTGCGACTTTGTACCTTTTTGTTTTAGGTTTACAATTTTTCTAAAACCATTAATGGCTGGCCATATTCAACCGGGTGAGCATTCTCGACCAAAATCTCAACAATTTTCCCTTTCCATTCACTCTCTATCTCATTCATTAATTTCATTGCTTCAATAATACATACGACTTGTCCTGCTTCCACACTCTGGTCTAGTTGAACATAAGCTTCTGCATCCGGACTCGGAGAACGATAAAAAGTTCCAACCATCGGAGCAACAATTAAGACTTGGTTTGGCCCAAGTCCTTCATTTTTATCTTCAACTGATGAAGTTACTTGCGGGGTTGTTGGACTCGATACTGGATATTGAATTGCCGGACCCATTTGAGAAATCATCGGTACTTGGCCGCTCAATCCTTTTTTGATGACCACCTTGCTGCCTTCATTCTCCATCGAAAACTCGGTAATATCAGTCCCATCCAGCATCTTTACAAGTTCCTTAATTTCCTTAATATTCATCAAATGTCCTCCTTTGAGGGAATAGGGAAAAATATTCAAAAATATTAATTCACCAACAAGGTCATTATTCCTTCTTTTTAATAATTTAATCTTGAAGATGAGCAAATATACTTAAAATCCATTGAGGAAACAAAAAACTGGAGGTCAATCAGGTGAATGTAAAAAAAGTTTAACAGAGGGTTCTCATTTGCATGCTTTTTGAAAGAAACCTTTTTTATTTCTCAACAATTTGGATTTGCTCCAAATTAAAAGCGGTAACCTCGGCTGCAAGTTGTCCGATATCTCTTGCATCATTAACACCGAGTTTTTTATCGATAATGATGGACACCAACTTCTGGCTAATCGAAACCAAAGCGTTACTAAAACCTTTTGCCTTCAAAAGATTTTCGAGCTCATGCTCTTTAGCAGTCGTCTGAGTCAAACGCCACAGTTCCTGTTCTGCTTGCTTTCTAATCTCATCCGAAAGACCAACTTTATCTAAAAGGTCCTGGACCTTTTCAACCTCCTGGCTTCTTTCACGATCCCGTTCAATTTTTAAATCCAACAAAGTGTCATTGGGGCTATATTCCCTGGGAATATTTAAATGGGAAGGCTCTTTTACTGGGGGAAGTTTCGGGGTCTCCGTGGGTATAACCCGGTAATAGCCATAAGCGAAAAGTCCCACCATAAACAACACCATTATTGCAAGCCCTGCTTTATACTTGGAAACTGTGTCCAAAAATTCTTTCATTGATTTTGGTCCCCCTCATTCTTTCCTGCTATCACCATTACACGGTGAGCCGGTAAATTTAGAATCGTCATTACGGTACTCATTAAAAGTTCCTTGATTCGGGCATCGCTGGCGCCCGATGCAACTACGATGACTCCTTGAATCTCCGGTGCTAATTCTTCCTTTAAGATTGGATTGTCCCGGCCATCCAGGCCCTTGGCAATTACGATTTGATCATTATTAGTCTCCTCAGTATTCATAACACCCTGCTCTTGAGTTACTCTTTTACTTACATTAAGTTGCCGTTCCCAAACTTTTCGACTGCTAGATTTCAGATTTAATTTGACCCTCACTTGCCCGACTCCAGCGATTGAACTTAAGGTTTGAGCCAGTTCCGTTTCCATTTGCCGTCTCGTGGCCCCTGACGAACTCTCTGATACTTCCTGGTTTTGCCCGCCGCTCTCCTTGATATTTTGGATATTAGAGTTCCCCTTATCAGGGCCGCTTAGTAATAAAACAAAACCAAGACCCACAAGACCAATGACTCCCCATACAAACACCGGTTTGCTTTGAAATTTTTTTAATATTTCTTGATAAGTTAAAAAGTAGGTTTTTTGATCATCGTCGCCCATCCCAGTTCACCTCGATCTGGTCTTCTCGTAAATTCGTTAAAAATTGGACTGAATTGATGACTTTCCGTTTAATATTACCGATTTCAACCTTATCTTTTATTCCAGGCTTCGTTGATTTCAACTTAACATAAGCCCGTTCCAGCTGTTCCCCTTGATAGTGTAATCGGAGACTATCCAATTGAACCTCATCGATGAGGCCCATGATATTTTTCAGTTTTGACTCCAAAGCTCTTTTATTTTGTTCTTGTATTTCATGAGTCCATTCGTCCCTCATTTTTAAGCCCCGGGCAATGATCTGCTGTGTTTTTATAGACTTTGGACTTGAAATCGATGGTAATGACAAACTGATTTGCCCGGGTAAATCAAAAAGTCGAATCAAGGGTTGTAGCAAAATGCTCATAATCACCAGACCCATCATCATCCTGGTAACATTCTTCAGTTCATTACTGGGAAGCAGCATTTCCAAAAACCCGGCCAACACAATAGCCACCACGATGTTCTTTAACCATTCCGCAATCTGCGACATCCCTTCACTTCGCTTTCGAATAAGTTTTAGCCTATTCTCGCCCCGGCAATTCCAACTAAAATCGCTAATGCAATAAAAAACATCAAGGCTACAATGGCGATTGCTGCAAAAAGGTTTAAAAACGTTCCGCCAACTGTTTGAAGGGCATCGGCTAACCGGTTATTTCCTCCCAAAGGTTGAATAACAGCCCCGGTTAATTGGTAAATCACGGCCACTGCTAAAATCTTCATTAAAGGAAATATAATAATTACAATGATTAAGCCAAGGCCGAAAATTCCAATTCCCCCTTTGAGCACCATCGAACAACCAATAGCCATTTCCATCGTATCCGAGAGAGAGCCACCTACCACCGGTAAAAAAGTATTGGTTACGTATTTAGCCGTTCTAAGGGCTGTACTATCGGCTATCGTTCCTGCGAAACCACGGATCGTAATGATACCGATAAAGATAGCCATCGCTAGCCCCATCAATCCTAAAGCTGCCGATTTTAAAAAATTTGCCAGCTTATCAACGGGAAAACCCTCCACTAAAAATTGAACTGTACCTAAGACGCCGGCAAATAGTAATAAAGGAAAAATCAAATCGCTCATAAGGCCGCCCATTAAGCCGATACTGGATATGAGAATCGGATGAACGATTGCAGTTGTGGTAACTCCTCCTCCGGCGGCAATCAGAGAAAATAATAACGGGATGATGGCATACATGAAATTAGTCATCTGCTCAATGGCATTGCGAGCAATTTGAAAAGTTATCGTAAAACTATGAATCACCAGGCCCATCACCACAAGAAAACAGATACTAAAAGCGATTTGGTTTACAGTTTCATTTTCAAAAGCATGCCGCATATTTTGTAATAATGCTAGAGCCATAGCTAGCAGTACCAGTTCACCCAGTAATCGAAAATTAAAAACGATTTCCCGGAGAAAATAGCGAAAAATATTCTTACCAATCTTTCCAAAATTCCAATCGGGTCCGGTTACCCCCCAGGATTTTAAATCAAGCCTAGGTAGTAAATCCTGAGTTTCCCGATCAAGTGAGGCGATGAAACTATTCAGTTCTTTTAAATCAACAGCTTGGACAGTTGTAGTGTTCAATTTGATATCTTCAGCAAAGGCCGGAGAAGTTAACAGCAAGTTGAATGTAAAGGTAATGACCAAAATCCGGAGGAATTTCATCTTAGGCCCAGCCTCTCACTTCTCTAAAATATTTTAAGAATCATATTCAATAGCCCTACCATAACTGGGATCCCTAGGGATAATATAAAGATTTTTCCGGCAAGTTCGATTTTGGCTGCCATACTGCCTTCTCCGGCATCTTTACATATTTGGGCTCCAAACCCGGCTAAATACGCCAGCCCAAGAATTTTAATAATCAGTTTTAAATAATCCAAATTTAATTGTGATTTTAAAGCTAGTGATTCGAAGACCGTAATAATCTGAGAAATATTTTTCATTAATGCCAAAAAGATGACTGCGGCAGCAGCAGTAGCTAGAATAATAGCCACTTCAGGTTTTTCTTTGCGGATAATGATTAATAAAACTGTAACGACCAGGGCCAAGCCTAGTATCGCGAAAAAATTCATAGTCGCCTCCCTATAAGCCGAAAACCGCCCGGACATCGTTAAATAGACGTTGAATTAATTGAATAACCATAAATAATACAATGACGAGCCCAGCCAAAGTCAGCATATGGGCTTGTTCTTCTTTTCCAGCCTGTTTTAAAACCATGCTTAACACTGATATCAGTATACCGATGCCAGCGATACGAAAAATGAGATTGATGTCCATTTTAGGATTCCTCCCTTGGCTTTCGACAACTGGCTTCTAGCTTTCGGCTACTAGCTTTTTGGCTATCATTTTACACCAAAGTATTTTAGTCCATAGCTAAGGGCCAACCGCCGACAGCTGACAGCCATTAGCCGTTAGCCGCTCATCGCTTACTAAACCAGCCAAAGCACAATGATGGCGCCTATTGCAAAACCCAAGTAACGATAGAGCCGGGTTCGCTTACTTTGTTCCCGCTCTGCTAATTGCAAATTCATCACCAGGCTTGCCTGGCAGGTTTTTAACTTCGCCAATTGATCTTCGCGATTGGTAATCCCCAAATAGTTCCCAAGTTCACCAAGGACCAGGTAATCCTCTTTAACGAACATGCCCTCTCCGGTTTCTCGCAAAAAGAGATGCCAAGTAGTCTCGAAGTCTTGACTCGTCCCAAACTCTAATGATTTTGAAAGTTTGGTAAAAGCATTGCTAAAACGCCGGTCTTGAAGAAGCAAGGCAGTCCGTTGAAACACCTCAGGCAACCTGCGGGCCTCGTAATAAATTTCAGTTTGAAATATATCGATAATGCATAACCACAGTTTAAGAATATAGCAACGGGCGCTGAATTTCTGACCATAAAAGAATCCTGCCAGGGTACTGATACCAATAATCAAAAAAGCTCCAATCATTTTAATCATTTGACCCTCCGGGAGAAAGTGCTTCTTTTAGCAACTCCGGAGCATGGATACCTCCTTTTACACTTTCGATGGTTCCACTTCCCAGCCTGTTGCTTAAAGTGATGAGACGTTCAACGGAACCAGTTTCCAAAAGTCTTTTTAAACCCGGCCTCAAGATAGCTTCGGTAATATTCCGGGCATGGGCTGTCACTAAGAAACTAACTCCGGCGTTAATCACATCTCCAATCACTATGGCGTCTTCCTCCGTTCCAATTTCATCGGTGGCAATAACATCGGGATTCATCGCCCGTAATAATAAATAAATGCCTTCCTTTTTAGGGGCTCCATCCAATATATCCGTGCGTGGACCAACATCGAGTTGAGGGACACCCTGGAAACTTCCAGCTATTTCTGAGCGTTCATCCACCAGTCCCACATGCAACGCCGGGAGCTTTATCGTGGGATCGCCATAACTAATCACGCGAATAATCTCGCGAAGTAAAGTGGTTTTCCCGGCCGCAGGCGGGGAGATAATTAATGTCTTTAGAAAGTGCTGCTCTTTCCAGAGTAAGGGTAATATCGGGCTGGCTATTCCGGTAAAGGTTTTAGCGATCCGGAAATTAATACTTCCGATATTGCGGATAAGACGAATTTTCCCATTTTCCTGTAAGGCATGACCGGTAAAACCCACTCGATGTCCGCCGGGTAAGGTCAAATAACCTTGAACCAACTCTTCTTCCAGGGCATACCACGAACCAGCTGTGATCGAATGAAGAAACTTTTGGATCATCTCGAGACTAATAATAACCGCCAAAGAAGGCTCTGCGACCGGAATACCGTCTGGATTGATAAAAGTTGAAAATTGATTTACATTGATCTCCAAGGGGTGATTCATCCGTAAACGAATTTCAATAATCCTATCTTGTAAAGAAATGGGTATCCGGGCCAAGATTTGCCTTAATTCAACCGGGAAGAACCGGATAACATTTTCCCATTTTCCCGGTATTTTAAGCCTATCTTCAAAGTCCCCCCGCCCGTGCGTATAGTCGCCCTGTTCCATAATTGCCATCGATATGCCCCTGCAAAAAAGAATAGCCCGTCCATAGATATTTATGGAGACGGGCTCTAACTTATGACAGTTAAATTTGTCAGCTTTTTAAATTACATCGGCATTGACCGCGGGAGTATTGCTCAAATCTTTGGAGTCCCATACGACCTTCCCGCATTCAGGACAAATGACCTCATAATCACCATCTTGATCCTCAAAGTAAATCTCTTCATTACAGAACGGACATGTTAACTCCATCACACCATCTTTTTCGTCACTTGAGAAAACGATATCGGCATCTTCGTCGGTATCCTCTTCATTATAAAAATACTTTTCTAAGGTACTTAAATCTTCATCAATGGCTTCGATATAATCCTCAAATTCATTCTGGGAGTCGGACAATTCTTGCAGCTCCTGTGCAACCTCATCGCAAAAATCGAGTAAACCATCCCAGATTAGTTTTTCTTTCTCATCTTTCGGAAAAGCAGCCCCTTCAATCAGGCCTCTTAAATAAGCAGTTCTTTCTTTTAAATCGTGCATTCATTAACCCTCCCTTGACCTTATTATCTCTTGTAAATGAATTCTTCATACTAAGGGAGGACTTAACAAATTTATTGCCAATTTGCAGCTTATATCCACGATTAAAAAAAAATGGTATCGTTTGGATGCCCCAGTATGAGTTTAGCAGTAAATATTCATTCCGAAATCATCCTAAAGTTTCACCCCATAAAAAAACTGTCCCTCATTACAGTAGAGACAGTTCTTGGCACATACACGATTGATTTTAATTCTTTATAATATAAGACTATAACAAACTTGACAAGCAGCAGCTATTAAAGCCAAGATCAATATTTGCCAACCCAGACTCAGATTTTTACAAATATCCAACTTCGTTCAACCTCCCAAAATCAGTCGCTTAATAACCGGAAATTCCTTACCATCTACTGTAGTTATCGTCAAAAACACTGATTCCTTAAGAGGTTATCTTAGAAATTTATAAAAAATCTTACTTGGTAACCCTTTTTAAATATTGATTGGTCCTGGTGTCAATTTGGAGAATATCACCCTTGGAAACGAAAAACGGTACATTGACAATGGTTCCGGTCTCCAGCGTAGCCGGTTTTGATCCACCGGTCGCAGTATCCCCTTTAAAACCGGGATCAGTTTCAACAACTTCCAATTCAACAGTATTGGGCAAATCAATCCCTAAAATTTCACTTTGATAGAATTGAATTTCAACCGTCATATTTTCTTTCAAGTATTTAGGAGCATCTCCCATTTTGGCTGAGGGAATATTAATCTGTTCATA
This sequence comes from Bacillota bacterium, assembly GCA_023415375.1. Classification (GTDB taxonomy): domain Bacteria; phylum Bacillota; class UBA4882; order UBA8346; family UBA8346; genus UBA8346. The sequence goes on along the minus strand of JAEZKW010000088.1, from coordinate 5,434 downwards.
GTTTTCGGTATCCATAAACGTATAATCATCATCAGCTTTATATAAGAATTGCATTTCCCGAAATTCAATCCGCGCTTGTTCAACTTTTTCGTTTGAATTGAATGTTCGTTCAACAGTAAAGCCGGTTTTAATGTTTTTTAATTTACTTCTTACGAAGGCTGCACCTTTACCTGGTTTAACATGCATAAACTCAACCACCGTATAAAGGTTCCCATCTATTTCGATGGTTAGGCCGGTTTTAAAATCAGTAACTGAAATCATCGGTATCCTCCTTAAATATATAGCAAGTTCCTTATTAATAAATAAATCACTTATAGTATTTTCTGGTTGAAAACCTATATCCCCATACCATAAAATACTACTTAAAGGACAGTACACTTGTCCAATAACCTTACATATTTTATCACAGAAAAGTGGGCTTTGTCGAGCAGATTGTTTGAGTCCAATCTATATCATTCTACAACTCAATCAAATCTTTTTTTGGACTGCTGGTGAGGTTGCGGATTCCTGTTTCTTCCACGACAACCAAGTCCTCGATTCGAATTCCACCCCAACCGGGGATGTAAACCCCGGGTTCAACCGTGATTGTGGCTCCGACAGGAATTGGATTTTGTTCGGTTACGGATAAACGAGGCGATTCATGAATGTTCAAACCTACGCTATGTCCCAGCCCATGACCGAAATTTTGTCCATAACCTTGCTCTGCCAAAAATTGGCGGGCTACCTTATCAACTTCAGATCCTATCAAACCAGCCTTTAAATAATTCAAAGCCAATTCCTGGGCCTGAAGCACGATTTTGTATATTCTTTTCTGTTCTGCGGAAGCCTGCCCCATTACCATTGTCCGGGTAAGATCCGCACAGTAACCTTGGTAAAGAGCTCCACAATCGATCAAAACCAGATCGCCAACTTGAATTTCTCTATCGGAAGCGACTCCGTGAGGCAATGATGTTCTTTCTCCGGAGATAGCGATTGTCGTAAAAGAATTTCCCTCAGCTCCCTGTAAACGGAGTTGGTGATCAAACTCTAAGGCCAATTCTTTTTCTTTCAATCCCGGCTTAATGATCTCCAAAGTCTTGGCAAGAGCCGCATCGGTAATTCTTTCCGCTTTGGCAAGGGTGTTGATTTCCTGCTCATCCTTAATCCAGCGTAACTTTTCGACTAAATCATTCATAGGTACAAACTGCATTGAATGGGAAGCTAGGTTTGTAAGGTTCTGATACTCTCCAAAGGTAAGAGAACTGGCTTCAAAACCAATTTTGGTCCAATGAAATTTCGCAAGCAATTCCATCACACTTTGCCAAAAAAGCGGTCCTTGCTTTTTCAGCTCAAAATCGGAAACTTCCTCCGCCACTTGTTCCCAGTAACGGAAATCGGTCATAATAACTGCTTTGTCAGGAGATATCAGCAAAGCTCCGGATGAACCGCTGAAATTACTGAGGTAGCGGCGGTTTTGGGGATTGGTAATTAAAACACCGTCCACATCAAGATTCTTAAGTTTTTCTCTGAATTTGAATAAACGAGTCATATTCATCTTCTCCTATAAAAATTATTTAAAAAATGGAAAACCCTATGTTATAATAAATAAGTGGAAATAAAATCCTTTTATCTAAAAAGAGGTTTTCTGATGCAGGTTCAAGAAATTTTAGAGATTCTTCAAAATGACGGTTGGTATATCATCGAACAACGGGGTAGTTTCCGTCAATACAAACATCCCCGTAAAAAGGGCCGTATTACTATCGCTGCAAACCCGAACTATGATTTGGAAAAGGATTCAATCAACAGCATCCTGCTTCAAGCCGGTCTGGTAGACCGTTTCGCAAGTAAAGCACCTGTGAAAGTGGGCGTGGGCGCGCCCGAGAAACGCTCTATCTAGAAAATACTTTTAAGATGATGTTTTACCAGAAAGGATGAAATCATCCAATTATGAAATATATTTATGTCTTAAGGAAAGTAGACCAAAATTACGTGGCTTTTGTACCGGACCTACCTGGATGTGTGGCTTCGGGAAAAACGGCCTCTGAAGCCCGAGAAGCTATGAAAACTACTATTGATATGCATTTGAAGGGACTAGCCGCCGATGGATTATCCATTCCCCATCCGGTGGTGCAGGAAGATTACCTTGATCCGATTCAGCCCCTTACGCCGCCAAAGCCATCTGAGGCAAAGCCATCCAAATTTCAAAAATTATTAAAAAAAATTCACCGCTAAATTTTAGCCGCAGATTTATTGCCCGGCATATTTCGAAGTGCTGTCAATCCCAGAATATAGCTATCAAAACCAAAGCCGCAAATTTGTCCCACTGCTATCGGAGCAATGACTGAAGTGTGTCGAAATTCTTCCCGGCTATGAATATTGCTCAAATGAACCTCTACCACCGGCAATCCCACTCCGGATAGAGCATCCCGTAAGGCGTAACTATAATGGGTATAAGCTCCCGGATTGATTAAGATCGCCTCCGCCCAGTCCGACTCTATCTGGATTTTGTCGATCAACTCACCTTCCCCATTGCTCTGAAAAATTTTTAATTCCAACCCGGATTTCTCGGCATACTCAGTGAGCAAACGATTCAGATCATCTAAAGTCTGGTATCCGTATACGGCTGGTTCCCGCTTCCCAAGCCAATTCAAATTGGGGCCGTGCAACACCAGTATTTTAATCATTTTGCTCCCCCCATTTCCGATAAAACCGAGGTGATAACTTCCTCAGTGACTTCATTCGTTATCTTCATGGAACCTATACTCTCCGGCAGAATCCAACGTACTTTTGAGTATTCTACTTTTTTATCAAGCTGGATGACTTTTAAAATATCGGAAATCGCGAGTCCCGGCAAGTGAGTGGGTAATTGAAATCGCCCGCAAATTTCCAAAATCCGGGCCAGTAAATCCGGTTGTTTTAGCAAACCGGTCTGCGCGGCAATCTTCGCGGCAGCAACCATTCCGATAGCTACCCCTTCCCCATGCTTATACCGAGTATAATTGGTTACAGCTTCGATAGCATGGCCGATAGTATGGCCGAAGTTCAAAATAGCCCGCAAACCCGATTCTTTCTCATCTTGTTCCACAACTTGACTTTTAATCCGGCAGGAACCGCTGACCACAAAACTCAATAAACCCGGGTCAAGGCTGCTGATTAATTGATGCTCTCCGGTAATCAGCCGCAAATAATTCTCATCCATAATAATTCCATGTTTGATGACTTCGGCCATGCCCGAACTAAATTCTGTTTTGGGAAGAGTCCGTAAAGCTCCGACGTCAGAAATTACCAAAGAAGGTTGGTAAAAAGCCCCGATCAGGTTTTTCCCTTTAGGATGATTTACAGCCACTTTACCGCCGATGCTGGAATCAACTTGCGCCAAAAGAGTCGTTGGTATCTGGATGAATCGGACCCCGCGCATATAGGTAGCTGCCACAAATCCGGTTAAATCGCCGATGACTCCTCCGCCAAGGGCTATCAATATCGATTTGCGGTCAAAAGCCCCATCAACTAAAGTATCATACAATATGCTAGCCTGTTCCAGGGATTTATAGCTTTCGCCATCCGGAACCTCGGCGACTTTATAGTCAAAACCAGCATCCTTAAGGGATTGGACCACAGGTTCCAGATACCAGTGAGCAACGGTAGGATTGGTTACAATCAAAATCCGTCCCTGAAATTGCCGTTCTCGCAAAACCTCTCCTGTCTTTCCCAGCAATCCCTCTGCAATTAAAATGGAATAACTTCTTTCAGCGAAATTAAGCCTGACTTCTTCCATGAACGAATCCTCTTTTCACTAATTCTACCCCGATTTCAGCAGCAATATCGACCGGAGTTTTACCGTCAGTATCGATTATTAAATCGGCATCCTGGTATTTGTCGGCCCTTTCCATTAATAGCTGGCTGATCTTGGTAAGGGGATCGGATACAGCAAGTAAAGGCCGGTGTTTCTCAGCTTTAATCCGTTCGTAAATAACCTGGGGTAACGCTTGCAAAGCAATGATGAAACCTTGAGATTTCAATACCGTGATATTTTGGGGATTTAGAACGAAACCACCGCCGGTGGCAATGACTTGACAATCTTCAGCAGATAACTTTTCTGCGAATTCAGTCTCAAGCCTTCTGAAATGTCCTTCTCCCTCCGACTGAAAAATTTGGGTAATGCTTTTACCAGCTTGCTGCTCAATCCCGGCATCCACGTCGACAAATTGAAAATCCAGTTGTTTGGCTAACAGTTTTCCGATTGTTGATTTACCGGTACCCATAAAGCCAATTAATACAATATTCATCAACAGCTCCTTATGCGGGCGTTCATTTTCTGTAAATAATTTTGATAATTACAGCGTGTCTCTTGCAAATGGTCTCCGCCGAATTTCTCCATAAAAGCTTCAGCTATAACCCAGCATGCCATAGCCTCAGCCACCACGGCTGCAGCCGGGACTGCACAGGTGTCGGAACGTTCCACACTAGCCTGCTTTGGTTCCCTGGTATCAAGATCTACCGTTTGTAATGGCTGATAAAGGGTAGGTATTGGTTTCATGGCAATCTGAATTCGAATCAGCTCGCCATTACTAATTCCACCCTCAATTCCTCCAGCATTATTCGTTTGACGGTAAAAACCTTTCAGTGAATCATAACATATTGAATCATGAACCTCGGAGCCTTTGAGTGTAGAAGCCTCAAATCCCAGACCGATTTCAACGCCTTTAATGGCCGGTATGCTCATCATAGCTGCTGCAAGCCTGGCATCCAAACGCCGGTCCCATTGGACATGACTTCCTAGACCTACCGGCGCTCCCTGAATGATCACTTCAATGATTCCACCCAGAGAATTACCGGATTGTTTCGCCTGATCGATTTCAGCCATCATTTGCTCCGAGACCAGCTCATCCGGTGCAGAAACTGGTGATTGAAGAACCTTTTCACGGTAAATCCCTAAATCAGTTGGCGTTTTTTCCACTGCAGCATTACCGATCCGAACAACTCCGCTGAAAACTTCAATTTGAAATTCTGATAAAAATTTGCGGGCCACAGCCCCTACCGCAGCCCGGGCCGCAGTCTCCCTGGCGCTGGCCCTTTCTAGTATATTACGAATATCATCCTGTTGATATTTGAGAACTCCCGCCAAATCCGCATGGCCTGGCCTGGGTGCTGTTACCCTGGCACTAAGCTGCGTCAGCTTATCATCCGCGGCTATTTCGACATTCCCCATTGTGTTGTCTGGAGAAGCTCCTACCGCCATGACTTTCTCCCAACGTTGCCAATCCTTATTTTTAATTTGAAGAGTAATGGGTGAGCCCAAAGTCAGACCAAGCCGTACCCCAGATAGTATGGTAACTTCATCCCCTTCAATCTTCATCCGGCCGCCCCGGCCGTAACCCCCACGGCGTCTTGTCAAATCGCCCTGTAAATCATGGACGTCAAGGTCGAGCCCTGCCGGAAATCCTTCAATGATAGC
>JAEZKW010000022.1 GCA_023415375.1 Bacillota bacterium | reverse complement strand
GGATTGTGATCGTGGCTATTCCTCTCTTAATGATGATGTTTATGAAAATTAAGCGCCATTATCTGGCCGTTGCCGAGCAATTGAGATTAACACCGGAAGAGCTAAAAGCATTAGATTTTTCTAAAGCCACTTATAGAAATCACGTTATTGTGCCTATCGAAAGTGTGAATAAAGCAAGTATCCGGGCACTTCGTTATGCCAAAACCATTTCCAACAATGTTGTTGCTTTTAATGTTGCTACGAATGAAGAGACCGCAGCTAGATTTAGAGAAAAATGGGCTTTACTAGAGACCAAAATTCCATTGATTGTTGAGTATTCTCCCTACCGTAAGGTCGTTGCCCCATTATTGGAGTTTATTGAATCTTATGAAGAACACAATTATCAAAGAGGCGATATGATTACCGTCATACTTCCGCAATTTTCGGTTAAAGCATGGTGGCAGTATATTCTCCATAACCAAAGCCGTCTGTTTATTACTCGTAATTTGCTAAAGCATAAACATATTGTGATTGCAACCATACCTTTACAACTCAAACAGGATCAAGTAGTTTTAGAAAGAAAACGTGAAAAAGAGAAGGAGTTATCAGTGAAAGGAACGGAATAAGGGAGTGTGATTCACGGTTTGACTTTTTCCGTGAAAGCTCATTCAACTTTTCTTCTGCTTGACAATTTCCGAATATTGGTGATATATTTAAAAACACTAAAGAACCATTAAATGGATCCTCATCCAGAGAGGCGGAGGGAAAGGCCCAATGAAACCTCGGCAACCGAAGGCGGCTTTAAGCAAATTTTGAAAGCTGTCCGTCTTAAGGTGAAAATTCCAGCAGATTTTCTGCAAAGATGAGAGGCCCGATTTTGCCTCTTGTTATTGAAGAGGTTTTTATTTTTTTGAAAGCATATATACGACATATGGGGCTGTTGCAAAAAGAAGAATATCGATAGAGATATACAATATATAAATGTCCGTTCATTTATTAGAGCGATATATTGGCGCGCTATAGCGCGGTATCTCGTTAATTTTGAAGTATTTTTGCGACAGCCTCTACAAAGCGGGGGGTTCGAATGGCTCAAAAGTTACCAGATTTTGCAAATGAAGTCTTACTCTGTGATGGCGCGATGGGTACGATGATTCAAAAGACAAAGGTTCTAAAACCGGGCCAGGCGCCGGAATTATTAAATTTAACCCACCCGGAGATCATAACGGCTATTCACCGCTCCTATATCGAAGTCGGTTCGAGATATATCGGTTCCAATACTTTTGGAGGGAATCGTATTAAGCTCGAGAACCATGGTGTGACCGGTGATACAGTTAGAGATGCCAACTTTGCGGGAGTTAAAATTGCCAAGAAAGCTGCTCTTTCGAGCGGCGTATTGGTGGCGGCTTCGCTTGGCCCAACCGGTAAAATGATAGAACCACTGGGTGATTTATCCTTTGATGCCGCATATACAACCTTTCTTGAACAGTGTAAAATTTTCGCAGAAGCTGGAGCGGATATCGTCACCATTGAAACTATGAGTGATCTTCAGGAAACAAAGGCCGCTATTTTGGCTGCATTGGAAGTTAACCTACCAGTCATAGCGTCAGTCAGTTTTATGGAAAATGGGCGGCTACTGACTGGGCCAACTCCGGAGATGGTAGGTGCAACTTTATCAGGCTTTCCTTTGATGGCTCTGGGGACGAACTGTGGTTTATCGGCCCATTTGTTAAAGCCGATTGTGGAAAAACTTTTTACATATTCCAAAAAGCCGCTAATTGTTCAACCCAATGCTGGAAAACCTTCATTAGTCGGTGATGAAACAGTGTATCAGGAATCTCCCTCCGAATTTGCTGATGCCAGCTTGGAATTGGTACGACTTGGAGCACGTATTATTGGCGGTTGCTGCGGGACAACACCGGAACATATTCAATTATTAAAGGGACTTTTGGATCAAGCAAAATATTATTATAGACATCCCAAGAAAGAAGATTATTTAGTGGGGAAAAGTTCAATCACAAATACTGCTGTAATCAATAACCCGGCTACAGTCTGGAGGCTAAATCTCGGACCGGAAGAATTTTCGTGGAGGGAAATTTGCAGAGGAAACTCCGATCCTTTAATTGATGAGCTTCTTGAAATTGATTCTGAACAATTTAAACTTATCGAAATCAACGGAATCGATTTAAATGATCGGGATTTAGAAGGCTTTCAAAATTTAGTGAATGCTGTATCAACCTATTGGCCTCATCCGATCGGCGCCAAACTGGCCTCAGAAGCTTTGATTAAGGCCTTGTTGACAGGAAATAGCGGACGTTCATATGTAATTACCCCCTCAAAAAACACTGCTCTTACTGAGAGTATTTCAAAGTACGGCGGCCTTTGTCAACCCGCTAACTAAACGAAAGGCTGTCTAAAAAGTACTTTAACATATAATTCATTCAATAATATTTTTGCAATCAAGCATAAATAGATTCCCTCTGGAACAAAATATGATAAGACTATACCTAGAAGATGTTTTCACTTGAGATTCTAGGTTAAGCAGCCAGTCCGGTATTCGTTTGGGTTTTGAATTACGATTTACCGGGTTGGATGGTTCGCCTATCGGTGCGTGCCATTAAGGTTATTTTGGAGGAGGGAATAAAAAAAATGGCCAAAAATGCTTTAGCAATGAATACACACAACAGCGAGGACTTTTTAAATCATTCGTTACAAAAATTAAAACCTCGTTATACAGAAGCAGAAAACGAGATGCTTTTCGAATCATGGTGGGATCCCCAACTGAGAAGGGAGCTAGTTAATAAACTCGGGCGAAAGATGAGTGCCCTACGCAGCCAATTTTGTCGGTTACTGAAGGAAAAAAAACTTACCAACCAAGATTATTATAATGTTATGCAGTCCAAATATGCCAATGGTACCGGTTTTGTACCTCGAAAAAGAAGCCGTGAACTTAAAGAAATCGATCGGACAATAATGGAAACTTTTTGTCGCCATCAAGCCTTGGGTAATTCCAGGACCCAAGCTTGCGAAGAATTGCAACAAAAATTAGGTACAATATTCACTGCAGCGGCATTAAAACTGCGTTTTTATCGACTCATCAAGCGTTTTCACTATAGTGAAAACGATTTAATGAGCATTGGTAAAAAATTGCTTGGTGAAAATAAAAATATTGAATTGAAACCCAAAAGCGGGATAACATCGGTTGAAAAAACAATGCCATCGGTTGAAAGAGTTCCAAGTGAAAGGATCCCTTCGATTGGTATCAGTAATCCTGTAATGATTGACAATAGTATTACCACGGAGCCTGGAAATATTTCCAGACAGATTTCAGACAACTCAATTTTTTATCAAATTTCTGCGCTCCCCGGGACGATGAAACATTTGGAAGAACGTTTGTTGACAGTCGAACAAAATCAGCGTCATCAACTTGATTTACGAGGCTTTATCGAACATTTGTTAGCTGTTGAGCGCGATATTAAACGGGAAGATAAGTTAATGGTAGAGATTCAGCGTTTGATGGATGAAAATGAGTGCCAAAAAAGTATGTTGACAAAGGAATCCGATCGTTTAAAAAAACGTGAAGAAGAATTGACAAATGTTTTTACCATGCTTAATACTACTTTAACGGATTTTATGCGTTTGGAAAGTGTATCAAAACTGGCATCCCTAGGGGATTTTATGCATCGTTTGGAAATTACAGTTGACGAGTTCGGTAATGTATTAAAGAGCAGGCGGCTTAATACTTAATATTCTTGGCGATTTTCTTAAACATCACTTTATAAGATAAATTACTTAAAGAATTACTTGACGGCTCACCTTTGAGATGATACAATAATCAATGTCGCTTAGAAAACGGGCAGTAGCGCAGCTTGGTAGCGCACCACCTTGGGGTGGTGGGGGCCGTGGGTTCAAATCCCGCCTGCCCGACCATTTAAAATTTGGTAGTTTCAATGGTTTTAAACCATGAAACTACTTTTTTATTGCTTTTATACCGTATTTGTACATAAAAAGTCAGACCCGATTGATCTCTTGTTTGAGGCGCGCGCGCCACTGATAAGGCCACAAATTATCTTAGTTACACCATTGCCTGAGAAGAGCTCAATACTTCTTAACTTTCATTAATTCTGATTTGATTGTGGGAATATTGAAGGAAAAATTATAATTGAATTGAAATATAAATAATATAATTCTTATATTTTAAGGAGCGATTGGTATTGAATCGACACTCTCAATCCCGCTTTTTAATATTTTTGACTACTTTCCTATTCTTAATAGGCAGTTCTTATGCAACTGCGTTTTCCACTGGTGGTTTGATGGCTAGTGTAAACCAGGGCGATTTACTGGACCTAAACCCCTTAAATACCCAGTGGTTGAATATTAAGGGTCATCTGAACGCCATATCCTTAACTGACGGCAAAATCGGGATTTTTGAGCTTCAGGACGATAAGCGAAGTTGGGGAGAGATACAGCAGTTAACAGCCGATGATGGTATTGCATTTACCACTTTCCAAGTTAAAGACATTAATCACGATGGAATGGCCGAAATTATTGCTGGAACCATGGAACCTGGATTCATTTATATCTACAAGTTCGTGAGTGGGAAATGGGAACTGTTTAATTCCGGCAAATATGTATGGTCCACCGTAACTTATATCGCGGTTGGCAATTTTAATAGCGGGCCGGGGAATGATATTTTGGTGCAAAACCAGGAGGGCTCATTGTTTCTTCTAAAGCTTGGAGAGACTTCATTAGACTTGGTATGGAAGAGCCCTACCAATTGGCGTCCAATAAGTTCGGGTTATATAACCGATATTGATCATGATACCAAAGATGAAATCGTAGTCGCTTATAAAGCAGGTGGTATCGGTATTATTAAACTCGATAACAATTCAGCAGTTTCGGTCTGGGAAAATTACCTCTGGGGAAAAGTGATGGCAGTGACCTCCGGAGATCTGGACCATGGTGGACAAAATGATGTTTTGATAAGCACATCCCAAAAGGTCATTTATAATTTGGGCTGGAATCCTGAAAAGGGCTATCAATTTAAGAAACAATGGACAGATCTAGATTTTATAGCAGAAAAACTAGCTTTTTTTATTAGCCGTGGGCAAAGTCGGATTTTGGCTTCCGATACAGCAGGACGTACGCATTTATTGGAATATGACTCGAAGAATCAAGCTTGGTTGGAAGATTATGCGGCACTAACCGGCCGAATGAGTCAAATTATTAGTTTTGACGATTCTGGAAATTTTCTGTTATGGGGTTCCAATCGCAAACTACTCAATATGCAAGTGTTTTCTATCGGCGAACTTCAGATTCACTACCAGGATTCCGACTATCCACTTTCGCCGGCGGCAGTATTTAGAAAAGATATCTTATACATTGCTCCAAAAGGTTTACAAAGCATTCCTGATTTAAAGATGACTTATCAGAGTAACAAAACCGCCTATACAATAACACGGGGTAGTCAGGTTTTAGAGGTAAACAAGAAGAATTTGGCGATAAAAGTCAATGGACTTCAGGCTGTTAATGGGAATATACCGATAGTTGTCGATGGCGAACTACTGTTGCCTCTTAGCAGTTACGATAAATTATTTAAATTAAATTTAACTTTGGATATACTCCAAAAAAAGGTTATGATGAGTGACGTAATGAATTGATGACTAACTTTTGATAGATACAATAGTATTTATCTTGACGTCATATTTATCCATCAAACCCCATAAATTGTATTAATATGGGGGGTGCGAACGGATGGATATCGACCGAGAGGAGACCTTATTTCCGGTCGGAGCAGTGGTTTATGGTAGTTTGGCTACTTTTCTAATGACATTGATATTTACAACCTTTACGGCGGCATTTACCGAATTAGGATGGACCGGCACGATTTCATGGCCGAATAACAGTTTGTATTTGTTACTTTTTTTTGTATCCGTTGTTATCGGTTCTATAATGGCGGGGTGGAGAAGCAGGCAAAAAGGTTGGGCTGTAGGAATTGGAATAGCAATCGTTATTTCTATTTTGTGGTTGATTTTAGCTTTTTCTTTCCACCAGCCCGTTCATGTAGGCATTTATTTATTTAAAAGTTTAATTTCTCTTATTATCGGCACGTTTGGCGGAATTATTGGTGTCAATGTTTCGGGCGGGAAAGGATAAAAAAGGTATAAGTTTAGACAAAATCCGAATTGACAAAACAGAGTATATTCGCTATACTAAATACGTAATTAAAACAGGGGAGTGGCTCAACTGGTAGAGCGGCGGTCTCCAAAACCGTAGGTTGCGGGTTCAAGTCCTGTCTCCCCTGCCAGTATTTTGTCGGTTAATAACCGCTTTTTTTATGCCCAAATAAAATGGGAAATTTAAACATCAACATGGAGGCGCTTTCAAATGGCTGACAATTTAGTACCTGTTGGAATTTCTAACCGTCATGTCCATCTTTGTGAGGCTGATCTAGAGACCCTTTTCGGTAAAGGGCATCAACTTACACCCACCAAAAACCTTTCACAACCGGGACAATTTGCCTGTGAAGAAACGGTAAACCTTATTGGACCCAAAGGAACCCTTTCAAAAGTGAGAATATTAGGTCCGGTTCGAAAAGCAACTCAGGTTGAAATTTCACGAACCGATAGCTTTCCTTTAGGAATAAACCCTCCCGTGAGAGATTCCGGCTCAATTAGCGGTTCAGCTGGTATCACAATTGAGGGACCTAATGGACGTCTTGAGATAAAAGAAGGAGTTATTATTGCTCAACGACATCTGCATTTACACACTGATGAGGCCAAAGAACTCGGTTTAAATGACAAAGACTGGATCTCAATAAAGTTTGATGGCGACCGTTCTGTAGTATTTAATCGCGTATTGGTCAGAGCCAGTTCCAATTTTGCAAAAGATTTACATCTGGATACTGACGAAGCGAACGCAGCTGGTTTAAAAAATGGTGATTTGGGTACCATTATTAAATAACTAAACTGGCTGTTACTGACAAAAATTAAGTTTAGTTCAATCGAGTAATGGTGATAACGATGCCGATTTATGAGTTTAAATGTTTAGCTTGTAACCATGAATTTGAAGAACTTTGCCGAACCGGGGAAAACGCTCCTTGCCCAAAATGTTCTTCAGCAGATACGAAAAGAAAACTCTCGCTCTTTTCGGCCAAAACTGTTGGCAGCAATGGTTCAACAACCATAAGCGGTTCAACTCACTCCTGTGGTTCATGCCATGGTGGAAGTTGTGGGACATGCCATTGACAGTTATAATTCGTAATAAATTTAGATGAATGGTTTCCAGTTGCTAGCTTATAAATATCAATTTTAATCATAAATTGTTATTTTATTAAAGAGAATTTTAAAATGTATTATTGTCTGATATAATTACTTGTGGTATATTATATATTAATTTATTTTTTTGCATTGATTGAGAAGAGTATAGCAGGAGGTTGGTAGGATGGCTAAGATTAATTTCGGCGGAGTGTTGGAAGATGTTATTACACGGGAAGAATTTCCCCTTTCGAAAGCACGCGAGATTTTAAAGGATGAAGTGATCGCTGTTTTGGGTTATGGCGTTCAAGGACCGGCCCAGGCTCTTAATTTAAAGGATAATGGCTTTAACGTCATTATCGGCCAGCGGAAATCAAAAGACTGGGACCGGGCTGTTAAAGATGGCTGGGTACCGGGTAAGGATCTTTTTGAATTGGAAGAAGCAGCTGAAAAAGGCACCATGATTATGATGCTGGTTTCAGATGCTGCTCAAAGACAGATTTGGCCTATGGTTAAAAAACATCTAACGACAGGAAAAGCATTGTATTTTTCCCATGGATTTTCAATTGTCTATAAAGATCAGACAGAAATTGTTCCGCCGACTGATATTGACGTACTGTTGGTTGCTCCAAAAGGTTCGGGACTTAACGTTCGCCGTAATTTCTTATCTGGAGCCGGGATTAATTCCAGTTTTGCCGTCTTTCAGGATTATACCAAGAAAGGTATGGACCGTTGTCTGGCAGTCGGTATCGGTGTAGGTTCCGGTTACATGTTTCCCACAACTTTTGAAAATGAAGTTTATAGTGATTTAACGGGTGAGCGTGGAGTACTTATGGGTGCTTTGGCTGGAATGATGGAAGCCCAATACGAAGTATTGCGTGAAAATGGTCATTCTCCCAGTGAAGCATTTAATGAGACGGTTGAAGAATTGACTCAGAGTTTAATTCGTTTGGTCGACGAAAAAGGTATGGATTGGATGTATTCCAACTGTTCTGCCACGGCCCAAAGAGGCGCTTTGGATTGGAAACCTCGTTTCAAGGCCGCTGTACTTCCGACTTTTAAAGAGCTCTATCAAAAAGTGAAGGACGGCAGTGAAACCCGTCGGGTTATTAGTTCTTGCAGTCAGCCAGATTATCAAGATGGATTAAATGCCGAACTGACTGAAATCAGAAACTCCGAACTGTGGCAAGCCGGTGCTGCTGCAAGAAGTCTCAGACCTCATGAGCCTGAAAAACGGATTACCGAATCCACCAAAGGCGTCGGCGGTAGAAGCGAAGCCTAATCACATATTATCGCTTGATCGGTTCAACTTTTTAAATCATTTTATTCATGAAGAATAAGATGATTTTTTTTTTTTTTTGCAAAAGGAGACGATTATGGAATCCAAGGTCAATTGTTAACAATTTTTAAATGAAGTTGACCTTAACTGGACACAATTGATAATTGAAGATAAACTGACATAGGGTAATAGCAGTTAAATTGGGTGAAACTATGAAATTCATTACAATTTTATGATTGCTACCCGGTAATTGTTGAACGAACTTTTATAACACAGGAGACGTAATTCATGAGCATTCATTCTATTCTTGAGGTGTTTCAAGGAGTTCAAACCTTTATTGCATCACCAATGGCTACCAATCTATCACGTGTCGCGCTGATACTATTAGGGCTGTTTTTAATGTATTTGGGTCGAAAAGGTATTTTAGAACCGCTATTAATGATACCGATGGGCCTTGGTATGGCCACCATTAATGCTTCAGTATTATTTTTTGATCCTTTGGGCCTACATCATGGATTAGGCACTTTGTTTGTAGAGGCTCAAGCCGGCGCCGGAATGAGTAAAGTGGCTGCTGCAGGAGATTTGATGTATATTATCGGAATCGATTGGCTTCAACCAATATATACTTTTACTTTTTCCAATGGTCTCATAGCTTGTCTTGTGTTTATGGGGATCGGTTCGTTATTAGACGTCGGTTTTTTAATGTCGAGGCCTTTTCTTTCAATGTTTTTGGCATTATGGGCTGAATTCGGAACGATTTTCACCTTACCCATTGCCCACCTTTTTGGGTATAGCGTTAAACAATCAGCTGCTATTTCCATGGTTGGAGGCGCAGATGGCCCGATGGTTCTATTCACCTCTTTAAAATTGGCTCCGGAATTATTCGTTCCGATTGCCGTTGTGGCCTATCTGTATTTGGGTTTAACATATGGTGGTTACCCATATTTGATTAAAGCGCTAGTCCCGAAAAAATTACGCGCGCTTCCGATGGATCCACCGAAAAACAAGAATTTCACAGAAGGCCAAAAAATGGCTTTTGCAGCAGTATGCTGTGTAGTGTTGTCATTCCTATTCCCTGTTGCAGCACCGCTTATCTTTTCACTTTTCTTTGGAGTTGTTATCCGTGAGTCCGGTATTAAACAGTTCCAGGACTTACTCAGCGGTCCGATTCTTTATATTTCAACCATGTTTTTAGGACTTATGCTGGGAGTCTTATGTGAAGCCAATACCATTTTGGATCCAAAAGTGTTGCCGCTTTTATTGTTAGGAATTCTATCCCTGTTACTTTCAGGAATCGGAGGCCTTATCGGTGGTTACCTCGCCTACTTCTTCACAAAGGGAAAAGTCAATCCGGTTATCGGCATCGCCGGAGTTTCTTGTGTTCCGACTACGGCAAAAGTAGCTCAGAAGATTGTCCATAAGGATAATCCTCAGGCAATGGTAATGCCATATGCACTCGGCGCTAATATTAGCGGTGTTATTACAACAGCAATTATCGCCGGCATCTATTGCACTCTTATTAAATAAAGGAGGATCTGAAAATGAACGGAATGACCGTTGCTGTCGTTAGTTATATTATTGCTGTTATTATTTCCTTTTTTGTAGCAGGATTGATTCAGGTAATGGGAACTATTTTAACCCGTTATACCAAAGATGCTCCTTCTACTGATGAAGTAAGCAGTGTAGACTCGTCGTCCGCGAATAACTTATCTGATGATGCTGCTGTCGCTGCTGCCATTGTAATCGCCAAACAAAACATTTAATTTTTTTCCGTTCAACTGCCGTCTCTGGGCTGACAACAGTTGAGTTTTTAATAATCATATTTTTAGAATTGGACACATCAAAAGATATATTCAAGGAGAGGAAAATTCGCATGAAAAAAAAGATTCATTTTATGCTTACTGCATTTCGTGATGGTTTTCAATCGGTTTATGGAGCCCGGGTATTTTCTAAAGATTATTTACCAATCGTCGAAGAAGCAGTCCAGGCTGGAATCGAACATTTAGAAGCCGGTGGTGGCGCCCTTTTTCAATCGCCTTATTTTTATTGTAATGAGGATGCATTTACAGTTATGGATGCTTTCCGAAAAGTTGCCGGGCCCAAAGCAAATTTACAGACACTGGCCCGGGGTATTAATGTGGTGGCCTTGGACTCTCAACCCAGTGATATCATTAAGCTCCACGCTCAACTTTTTAAGAAACACGGAATGACAACCATCCGAAACTTCGATGCACTGAATGATGTCAGTAATTTGATATATTCCGGTAAATGCATTAAAGAGGCCGGCCTAAACCATGAGGTAACCATTACGATGATGGAATTGCCTCCCAATTGCGAGGGAGCCCATACTCCGGAGTTTTACATTGATAGGCTCAAAAAAATCTTGGAGGCCGAAATTCCTTTTGATTCTCTCTGCTTTAAAGATGCTTCCGGGACCAGTCGTCCTCAAAAAGTATATGATACCATTAAAATGGCCCGTCAGTTATTGGGCAAAGACGTGAAGATAGTATTCCATTCTCATGAAACCGCCGGTTCAGGCACTGTCGCCTATAAAGCCGCGATTGAGGCCGGAGTGGATCAGCTTGACTTATCTTTGGCCCCAGTATCGGGTGGCACTTGTCAGCCCGATTTAATTACCATGTGGCATGTGTTGCGCGGTACCGATTATGACCTAGATGTTGATATCTTTAAGATTATGAAATTGGAACAAAGCTTCAAGGAGGCTATGAAGGATTATTTCCTGCCTCCTGAAGCCACCAAAGTTGAGCCTTTAATTCCTTTCTTCCCAATGCCGGGCGGAGCCTTGACAGCCAACACCCAGATGCTCAGGGATAATCAACTGATGGATAAGTATCCTGAAGTGATTGCGGCAATGGGTGAATCTGTAGCCAAAGGCGGTTTTGGAACTTCGGTAACTCCGGTTTCCCAGTTTTATTTTCAACAGGCTTTTAATAACGTAATGTTTGGTCCCTGGAAAAAGATTGCTCAGGGTTATGGCAAGATGGTACTTGGTTATTTTGGCAAAACTCCGGTGGCACCGGATCCTGCGATCGTGGCAATTGCCAAAGAACAACTTCAATTGGAACCAACCACCGAAAGTCCTTTAGCGATTAACGATCGTAATCCTGAAAAAGGAATTGCTGCTTGCAAAAAGATTTTGCAGGAAGAAGGCTTGCCGGTAACAGATGAAAATATCTTTATTATCGCCAGTTGTGCTGAAAAGGGTGTAGCCTTCCTGAAAGGTCAAGGGACAATTGGAGTTCGGAGGGAAGCTAAAAAACAGGATGTTTCTAAAACTACTTCCAAAACCGATATCTATACCGTTAAATTAAATGGAAACACATATACTGTTAGGTTGGAAGCGGATAAAGCGATCGTCAACGGGCAAAGCTTTAATTTTGAAATCGGTGAAGGTGTACAGGAAAGTGCGGTTACCGCTCAAATTACCGGAGAGGCCCAGCCGATTAAAACGGCATTACCCGGATTGGTTTTGCGGATCAACAAAAAGGCTGGCGATATGATTAAAAAAGATGAACCTGTAGTTGTGCTTGAGTCAATGAAGATGGAGACTCCACTTAACTCCCCGTTTGATGGGCAAGTGGTCTCGATCCAGGTAAGTCAAGGTCAGCAAGTTCAAACCGGTACGGTTGTGGCTACGATTAAGAAAAGAGGATAAGTAAAAAAAGTTTCTTTGGGTGTCACAATCATAAGTATTAATTGCTTTATTTAATAGAAATCATCCAATCCAGGATGATTTCTATTTATTTACTCGGATATTGCATTTTATGGAAGAACAATTTATAATGAATTTGAAAAATCCGCCTTTTTGAAAAAAGTGGATCGATTTATTCTAATACGATTGAATTGTAAAAATGCTATTGCGTTTATAATGACAAAAGAGAGGAGAAATATGATGAAGTTTATTAAAGGTTTTTTAGGTTCTCTGGCAACAAAACAAGGTATTATTGCAATCGTTATTATGTTAATCATTGCCGCATTATTTGTAATTATTGGCAAACAGAAAAAGGGCAAGGAATTGTCAACCCGGGATGTAGTTGCAATTGGTATTGGAGCCGCCCTCTATGGAGCATTGTCTGTAATTTCTCTACCGATAGGACCCAATACATCGTTCCGGATTGCTATGGCTTTACTGGTCATATTCGGGGCTATCTTTGGTCCGGTAGTCGGTTTTTTGGTGGGATTTATCGGTCATGCTTTAAATGATGCTTTAATGTATGGTTCGGTCTGGTGGAGTTGGGTGTTTATTTCCGCAGCTATTGGAATGTTTGGCGGTTTTGTCAAACTAGATACTGAATTTGATGTCTTAGTCGGTAAAATTTCTACCAAGCATTATTGGCAAATGTATCTTTATGCAGTCTTAGGGATTCTGGCCGGCAGCATCTTTGCTTACGCCGGTGATGTTTTCCTTTATGGAGAGCCGGCAGGCAAAGTATGGCTGCAAATTTGCCTTGCTGGAGTATCAAACTTTGTAGTGCTTGCGGTTGTGGGTATTCCTGTTGTAATTGCCCTTGGAAAATTGCGTAGTAAAAATAACAACTTGGAAATTGAAGGTTGAAAGGAGCACTTCCGAAGTGCCAGTTATTTCATTTCATGATTTTTATTTTCGGTATGACAATTTAAAAGAACCTACGCTCAGAAATATTAATTTATCGATTGAAGCCGGTGAAAAAGTCCTGATAGCCGGCCCAAGCGGGAGCGGAAAATCAACATTAGCCCATTGTATCAATGGGCTAATTCCTTTCACTTATACTGGTAAAATTGATGGTACTCTGGAAATTGAAGGTTTTAAGCCCTATGAGAAAAGTATTTTTGAAATCAGCCAATATGTTGGGACTATCCTCCAGGACCAAGACGGGCAATTTGTTGGATTAAGTGTTGGGGAAGACGTAGCCTTTGCTGATGAAAATAAAAATGTCGTTCAACCCGAAATGTTTGAAAGAGTTAAACAGGCTTTAGATGAAGTCGGGATGGCCGATTATATTCATGAAACGCCTTTTAATCTAAGCGGCGGGCAAAAACAAAAAATTTCCATTGCCGGTATCCTTACAAATGATACAGAAATACTTCTTTTTGACGAACCGCTTGCCAATTTGGATCCCGCCAGTGGTAAACGGGCAATGGCTACGATTAGCCGTATTCACAGGCAAATGAAGAAAACCGTCATTGTGGTAGAGCACAGAATTGAAGATGTTCTTGAATATGGATTCGACCGGATTGTAGTTATGCATGAAGGCAGGATCATCGGGGATGGGCGGCCCGATGAAATCTTAACGACCAATCTACTCTCTGAATTTGGCTTAAGGGAACCTCTTTATATTGAAGTTTTAAAAAGCCTGAGATTGAAAATGACGAAGGAAGACCAGCTCTCGGATATTACCAATATCGTTAAATTTAAAAATGATGTTGTAAAAGCTTACCCTAAGAGGGAAGAATATCCTAAACCTGCCGAGAGCCAAGAAATATTAAAAGTAAATGCTCTGAAATATCACTATTTTGAAGATGGACCCAATATCATTGATAATGTTTCTTTTACCATCCGGCAAGGTGAAATGCTGGCAGTTTTAGGGAACAATGGCGCCGGTAAATCAACCCTCTTAAAAGTATTATCCGGAATCGCCAGGCACCAATCAGGCACCATCCGCTATAAAGGAGAATTGATTGATGATTGGTCAGCCCGTAGACGCGGTAAGATCATCGGTTCTGTGATGCAAAATCCAAATCAGATGATTACCAAACCAATGATTTTTGACGAAGTGGCTTTTGGTCTCCGTAACAACGGCTACCCGGAAGAACAGGTACAATCACGGGTTGAAGAGGCTCTCCGTGTTTGCGGACTTTATCAGTATCGAAAATGGCCAGTGGACTCACTGAGTTATGGACAAAAAAAGCGAGTGACTATTGCCTCGATTTTAGCTATAGAGCCCGGGATCATTATTTTGGATGAACCAACAGCCGGTCAGGATTATCGAACTTATCGCGAGTTTATGAGTTTCCTGGAGCAGATTAAGAGCAGCGGTGTCAGCATCGTCTTAATCACCCATGATATGCATTTGGCCTTAGAGTATGCCGATAGAGGATTGGTGCTTTGCGGGGGTAAAATCATTGCAGCGGACACTGTATTTAACATCTTGTCCGATGCCGATATTATTAATCAAGCAAATTTAAAGGAAACTTCAATCTCCAAAATGGCGACTTTATTCGGAATCCAAGATGTCAGCGACTTCCTCTCCTATTTTGTCCGGCAGTTGAAAAGGGGTGAATGGCGGTGACACGATCAGGTGCGCTTTATATTGAAAGGGATTCTATCTTTCATCGGCTTGACGGAAGCGTTAAATTTTTAATGTTGATTACTTGGACCATTTTTATATTTTTGTTCATGGATGCTCGAATCTTTATATCCATGATCATTCTTGGTTTTTTGATGTTGTCTTTAGCAAAATTGCCTTTTAAAACCCTTAAGCCGCTGATATTGTTTGTAGTTATTTTTACAGTTGTAAATTCGTTCGTATTAATCCTGGTCACTCCGGATTATGGTTCGATATTGGCTCATCGTCATACTGTGGCGATTCATTTGGGCTTTTTACAATTAACCTATGAAACACTATTTTTTGCTTTAACATTATCATTGAAGTATTTGGCTATATTACCGATTACTTTATTATTTATTTTTACAACGCATCCCAGCAGTTTTGCCAGCAGCCTGAACCGATTGGGTATACCTTATAAAGTGTCCTATGCCATCAATATCGCTTTACGCTATATCCCTGATGTTAATGAAGAGGTAAAAGCCATTATCAATGCTCAAGAAGCCCGGGGGGTTGGTTTTAAAAAAGGTGATGCCGGCATTTTTAAGCGGATGAAAAACTATATCACAGTTTTGTTACCTTTACTAATCATATCCTTGCACCGGGTGGAAGTCATTTCCAATGCCATGGATCTGAGAGGCTTTGGCCGATATAAAACCAGAACTTGGTACTGCCGAAAACCACTCACTGGACTTGATTTTATTTTTGTTCTACTAGCGATACTTTTGGTCTTTATAGGTATTTATTTGAAAATTCGTATGAAAACTAGGTTCTGGTGCGGGATTTAAAACCTATTTTCATAATGAAATAATTTTTGAATAAATTTATAACTGCAATGCAGATTTTTTAAATCGAATTATGCTTGTACGTACAACTATCACGCAGTATAATGTAGATAGATTGATAAAATTGCAAAATCTAATTCAAGGGGGTTTTATATTGATAAATGTTCCACAGGTTAAACTAGGTATCGTAGCGGTCAGCCGGGATTGTTTTCCAATTGAGTTAAGTCAAAAAAGAAGATCTGCCGTCGTAAAGGCTTGTAGTGATAAGAAGATTGCTATTACTGAAATTAATGCAACGGTTGAAAACGAAAAAGATGTTTTAAAAGCATTAGAAGAATTAAAAAAGGCTAATGTCAATGCTTTAGTGGTTTACCTTGGTAATTTCGGACCGGAAGGGCCGGAAACTCTGCTGGCTCAAAAATTTGGCGGTCCGGCCATGTTTGTGGCAGCGGCCGAAGAAACAGAAAATAATCTATTCGATGGCCGGGGCGATGCTTATTGCGGAATGTTAAACGCCTCCTATAATTTGGCTTTACGTCAGTTGAAACCCTATATACCAGAATATCCTGTGGGAACTGCTTCCGAAATTGCCGGGATGATAGGCGATTTTGAAAACATTGCCCGGGTGATTTTGGCTCTTAATAAATTGAAAATTTTTGGTTTTGGTCCAAGACCTCAAGATTTCTTGGCATGTAATGCGCCGATAAAGCCTTTATATGACTTAGGCGTTGAAATTATGGAAAACTCGGAACTGGATCTGTTTGCTTTCTTTAATCAACATGAAAATGATAAACGGATTCCCGGAGTCATCAAAGAAATGGAAACCGAGCTCGCAGAAGGAAACGGTTATCCAGGGATACTGCCGAGACTGGCTCAATATGAATTAACATTGCTGGACTGGATGGAAAACTATATGGGCGCTTCCGAGTATGCCATTTTCGCCAATAAATGCTGGCCCGCATTTCAAACCCAGTTTAAAATTGTTCCTTGCTATGTCAACTCAAGACTTGCAGCCAAGGGAATTCCGGTAGCCTGTGAAACCGATATTTATGGCGCTTTAAGCGAATATATCATAACCTGTGCCACCAATATGCCGGCTACTTTGCTTGATATCAACAACTCAGTGCCTCGTGATATGTTTGACAACAACAAGGCTAAGTTTGGCGGTTATCAATTGGATGATCTCTTTATGGGCTTTCATTGCGGCAACACTGCAAAATGCCTTTTGAAGAATGCAGCCATGAAATATCAATTAATCATGCACCGCGGCTTGGAACCGGATAATGAACCCGATATCACCCGGGGGACTTTGGAAGGAGCTATCAGGCCCGGCGATGTTACTTTATTCCGTTTACAGAGTACTGCTGATGCTACATTACGCAGTTATGTAGCGGAAGGTGAAATAATTGATGTGGATCCCAAATCATTTGGTGGTATCGGAGTTTTTGCAGTTAAAGAGATGGGCAGATTTTACCGCCACGTCCTGATCGGTAAACGCTATCCGCATCATGGCGGAGTCGCCTTCAAACATGCAGGCAAAGTACTTTTTGCGGTTATGAAAATGCTAGGCGTCGAGGATGTGGCCTTTAACCAGCCTGCTGGGATGCTGTACAAGGA